>JABDCW010000050.1 GCA_013287905.1 Chlamydiota bacterium
TTCAATCCATGTAGCTATGTCGCTCATCATTTGTGGGTTTGAGACAATATCGAGATGCTTAACGCCATCAATAATCTGAATATCCCGGTCTGAAGCTTCCATAACTTTAAAATATTCCGAAGGGTCATTGGCTTCATCTTCTGCACCCACAAATAAAACGAATTTCCCTTTCAAAGCTTTGATATCGCTGTGATAGGGCAAGCGAGGATGATATGAACTATAAAGATTGAAGGAATAAGAAAGGGTTAATTAAATAGGTGAAATGAGTCGTGAAGCGTATCAAGAAGATCTTTTGAGTTGATTAAATCACCAAATCAAGAATTCATGATTTGGTGATGTGTTTTATCGCGAATGTGCAATACCTAGAACCAATTTTCTTTTGCTTCAATATAAGGCCGGGACGGCTTTGTTGCCTTGGGTCTAGTACATAGTACGTCGATAAACTCGCCCATCGCGTTATTTAGATGCTGCTAGGAACATCCATTTTCTTTTTTTAAAATGCCCTGCGTCTGTATTTCATCATCAAAGTATTTTATAAAAAAAGTTTTGGTGAGTTTGGGATTCTTTTTATTTTCCCTTACGAATTCAACCGTAAAACCACATTTCTTGTAAAATCCAGGTGCAGAAAATGCACTGGTAACGAGATTGATGTTATTGAATCCTTTGCCTTTGAAATGATTTTCGAGCTCCTGGAGTAATTTTTTCCCATAGCCTCTTCCGCGAAAAGGCTTAGAAACCCACATATCATCAATATATATTTCTGAAAATGCAGTGAAGGCATTGAGAAGACCAAGCACTTCATTTGTTTCATCCTTGAGAATAACCGCAAATTTTTTGTAATTTACATCAATGCCATGACTACTTTCATATTCTACAAGATCTTTGCACATTTTTTCTTCCACTTCTGCAGGAAGTGTATCGACAAATTCCACTGTGTGAGTTTTATTATTCATGTGTGGTTTCTGGCACTCCATTTTTTATTTTTAAATTGACAACATTACATTGTTTTATAATTATTTATGTGATATAATCCAAGTGTAAAATTACTTTGTTTAATAATAAGGAGGCTCTCATGTCTGTAATCGATGAAGAACTAGAAATGAGAAGAAAGAAATTAATGGAGCAATACCAGCACTGCCAAGCTTATATAGACAATATGAATAATGGGTATTTCGACAAGAGTCATATCAATTCTTCTGCTATGATTGGCCAAATTGCCGGACGTTCTGTCACACAAATTGACAGTTCCAGTTCTAAAGAGGCACAAGTGTATCAAGCCTATTTAAACAGCAGGGTTGAAGATCAATTACGCAATCATTATGTGAATACTGTAAAAAAATCTGAGCTGCATAGATTGAATTGAGGCGAAGAAAGTGGCCAGGGCGCCAAGATCCTGGTGTTTTGTTTTGTGCACGCTACCAAAATTTCTTGAATAACCCTAATCCGCTAAAAATTAGTTTATTATTATGACAGGTAAACGGTCTCTTTCAGAACGACATATTATTGAATACTTAAATATTTACTATGGCATCGAAGTTGCTTCATTGACCCCACTCCTATTGGGTGCCGATATGAATGCATCGGTATATAAGGTGCAAGGATCTGATCAGAAATTGTATTTCGTAAAATTAAAAAGGGGCCATAATCATGATACAGGAGTGGCTATACTTGATTTATTGCATAATGAAGGAATACAACAAATCATTCCTCCTGTCAAAACTTCTCAAGGACTGTCAACGCAACATATCGATGGGTATACTCTCATTGTTTACCCCTATATTGAAAATCAGAATGGGTTTAGCCAAATTCTCACAGATGATCAATGGATTATTCTCGGCAAAGTATTGAGAAAGGTTCATGAATTTAAGCTGCCTACAGCAATTCAGGATCTGGTAAGAAGAGAAGACTATTCCCCCAAATGGCGAAATATCGTCCGGTCGCTATATGATCATATGGAAGCTAAGCCAGATGGTGATCAGTGGGCCAGGAAGCTGATTTTGTTTATGAAAGAACACAAAAATGAAATTTATCGCCTACTGGATGGTGCGGAACTGCTTGCTCAAAAGATTCAGCAGGAAGCAGCAGAATTCGTGCTATGCCATGCAGACATCCATGGAGGCAATGTATTGATAAGTGAAAATGGTTCTATCTATATCGTCGATTGGGATCAACCTGTCATGGCTCCTAAAGAACGCGATCTGATGTTTATCGGGGGAGGGGTAGCTAACGTCTGGAATAATCCCCACGAAGAAGAATTTTTTTATAAAGGCTATGGAAAGAGAGAAATCAACATGTCCATTTTAGCCTATTACAGACATGAGCGAATTGTGGAGGATATAGCTGAATATGCTAGAGAATTTCTTCTTACACCAGCTGAAGAAGACCGGTCAGAAATGCACCAACAATTTATAGCCATGTTTGAACCTCGCGGTGTTGTAGAGATAGCATTCAGAACGGCTGAGAAGCTAATAATATAGAACAAACTTTTGAAGAGAATTAGGAGTTATCATGAAAGCAAACGAGAACATTGATGACATTTTGCAAGCTTTGGAAAGATCTAAAACCAATGTTTATAAGGATCAGGATTATTTAGCGCAGGATAAAGATGTGATGATGCAAGTCATGGAGCTTGAGTTTGATCTTAAGCCCCTTGGAGGGCATCTAGGAGTCTTGATGGAACAATTTCCCTCAGCAGAGAGCCTGGAAGATGATGAGGTTAAAACACTTGTGGATAAAATCCTTGATACATGGGCTGCTTACAATTATCTTGCTGACTTACCTGAAGGATTGCCAATACGCATCGCTTATAAAACTTTGCTAAGTGTTTGGAATGAAGAAGTTCCTCGCATGCCTACAGGGCATTTTCATTTTGACTTTTACGAACTTGAACTCGAAAAGTACATTTTGTGATTTCAAGGCTTGCAGCCTCATTGGACATTAACAAATGATGGTATGGTAAAACTGCCTGAATAGTGAAGTTGCGTTATTAACTAAATTTTGATAAACATCATGAATACTAGCATCGAAGTTGTCTCTTACAACCCAAACTGGCCCGCAATGTTTGAATCGGAGGCGACTCTTGTTCGTAACGCTTTAGGGGCTAATTGTGTAGCTATTCATCATATTGGATCGACTTCAGTTCCGGGCTTATGTGCAAAACCGATTATTGACATCCTTCCTGTTGTAAGAAATATTCAAGAGGTCGATAAAGCGGCACAAGCGATGGAAGGTTTGGGATATGAATCAAAGGGGGAATATGGAATTGCTTTTCGCCGCTATTTTCAAAAAGGCAAGACGATTAGAACCCATCATGTACATGTTTATGAAGAAGGCGATCCTGAAATTGACCGGTATTTACGATTTCGCGACTGGATCCGTTCTCATCAAGACGATGCCCAAAGCTATGCGTGCCTCAAGATAGAGTTGGCTGAGAAATTTCCTTATGATATTCAACAATATTGCAATGGAAAAGAGAGCTTTGTTGCCGGCATTGACGCAAAGAATGGTTTTGAGGGATGGCGCATGGTGAAAGCTTTAACGGACAGGGAATGGGCAACAGCACTTGCTTTAAGGAAGAAATATTTTTTCAAATCGAATCCCGATCCTTATGTTTCGACATTCGGGCACAAAGATCATGTGCACTTTGTCTTCTATAAAAACGCAAGTATTATTGGCTATGCTCATCTTCAACTTTGGGCTGAATGTAGAGCAGCTTTGCGGATTATTGTAATAGATGAAAACTATCGCAATCGCGGATCCGGAAGCCAGTTCTTGAAACTTTGTGAGCGGTGGCTGTGTCATCAAGGCTTTACATCATTATTGGTTCAATCCACACAAAAAGCATACAACTTTTATTGTCGGCATGAATACATAAAAATGCCATTCAATGATCCTGAAGGTTACGAAACAGATTCAAGAGATATTGAAATTGGAAAAATTTTAAAATGATTCAAATAGTTAAGCGGCAATGCTTGCTGGTAGACTTATGTTTGGTTCTCGCATGGCTATGCCCGCTTACTCTATATGGAAATCATCCAATCCCAATTCAACAGCACGATGAGAGGGCTGTGCGTGCAGTGCTTATTGATGAGGTTTCTGACCTTGCCATCAACACTGTGACGCTCATCACTGCAGGTTGGGACAATCTGGTAGCTGATATAAACGGGGAATGGATTTTTCGATTTCCACTGTTGGAAGAATTTATACCCATACTTAAGCGGGAAAAATTGCTGCTAAAACACCTGGAAAATACCGTGTCAATGCCGATTCCTCATTATCAGTACATTGGTATGCGTACGGCCTTTGCAGGCTATCGCAAAATTATTGGAGGGTCTCTAAACGAGGAATTGTATCTTAATCTTACAGTCGATGTCCGCCAGGGGATTGCAGAATCACTCGCACTTTTTCTAACTCAGCTTCACCATGCTGTTTCTGTGGAAGAGGCTCTCCAATGGGGATACAAAGAATATCATGTTCCGGTGCAACAGATCGAACAGAGCCTGCCCGGCACACTTCCTTCCAGTGAAATCGAACGCATCATAAGTGAGGCGCTGGTCTATGCCAAACAGAATCCTTGCAGTGCAAATAACCTTGTCCTTTTGCATAACGACCTTCACGGGGAAAACCTGGCGTTCGATGCGAATATGGAACAAGTGACCGGTGTCTTCGATTTTTCGGAAGCCGCGATTGGAGACTACTCTATTGAATTTGGAAAGCTCTTCTGTATCCATCAGGATCTTGCCACCCGCACCGCAGAGGCATATGCGAGCCTGAACGATGTCGCAAACCCAATCATACCAGCAGCGGTAGACCACATCCTGCGCCGAGCAGTGTATATCTTGCAAGCCCGGGAGTGTTGCAATGCATCGCGCGAATCTGGTCTCGTGCAGATGCTTCAGGATTTCATCCCCATTTGGGACGAGCTAAAAAAGGAGACTATTCAGAAAGAATTTCAATAGCTGCCGCACATACTTTCTGATTTGACAAAATGCTGCAATGGGTTTCATTGAAGATCCGTACCTGTTTGACAGGTAAGGGTGATGCATTGGGAGAGATAGCATCCAAGGAAGCCACAAAATCGTAAATGCCTTCATGGTTGGCTTGAATATCATTAACTTGGTTTTCAGTATACGAAGCTGCCACAGTTTTGTTTTTAAATATTTTCCATGGATAAATATCTTGTTTATGTTCTTTACACTGCGTCGTTTCATCTTTTTGATTCGCACAGCACAACCAAGTCGGCGCTGCTACGGAAATAACTTTTCGAACTAATGGATTGCGATGTTCGGGGGCAATGCTATGCCAACGACGTTCTATATGCTTCTCGTCATGAATATGAATATATTCTTTTTTGGTAAGGGCTAAGTGCGCTGCATAGCCGCCAAGCGAATGTCCCATTAGATCGGTTTTTTCTGTTTTACCTTGCTCTTTGAAAATAGTAGTAATGGCTTCAACCACATGATAGACTTCTGTCATGCGTGCAGGTAAATGATTAGAAAGCTGTAAGGTGATGACATGACCAATTAAGCCTTTCTTTTGGGCTTGGTGCAGTTGTTTTGACCAGGGTAACCACATATCGGGGGTACTAAAAAGGCCGCAAAACAGGATTAAAGGAGGTTTATTATTAACTGGATCATCGGTTTTTAAACGAGTGCGTAATTTGTCTAAGCTTTTCGGTTCTAAAGCATTATAGAAATTGAGTTTGTCCCATTGAGCTTTCCAGCCAACAATACGTCGAATGCTACACCGGAAGTTGACAACCGGTTCACCGAATATTGTGGGAAATATCATGGATGTAATTTTCCACCCTTTTTTAAAAAGGTAATAGCTGAAGTCTTGAATAACAATCAAATAAGCTCTTTTGATCCGTTCTGCCAAATGATTTGGTGCAGATGATGGCGGTCGGGGGGCTGATATATGGTGATGGGCATTTTCAGTCGAACGAGTTTGTGAAATTGAAGCGGAATATGACATGTAACCAGATCTCCTTCATTACTATGACTCCGGTATAAGATCTGTATCTTATCACAGATAATCCAAAAAATTCACTAATTCTCTTATTCAGTCAGGAATTCTAAATACAAAATAAATTTAACTGGATTTGCAGGATCGCCTTAAGCGGCAGGATATGCATGGATGTCTTTTCTATCCTGATCCTGCAAATCCTGTTAAATTTCTTATAAAAGTGTACAAATATGATTGGCAATCAATGTTTCCTTAGTTACCCTAAAACGGACTTTTTTTCTCATTTATTTTCCTGGCATTCAAGTTGTATTTCATGACTTTAGCATGTGCTTTGGTGATGTCCCGTTCTTCATCGTACGGATCTCCTGCCAAATTGCAGGCCCAGGCATGCAATTCTTGCAGTTCGTGTGCCTCTAATTGGGGAAGAAGAGCCAGGCTTTGGTTTTGAGCTGCATAATTTCGTGGACTCAATCCAACAATAACAGCATCGGCGCATCCCGCCTGAAGAAAGGCAGCAATGGCGATGCAGCCAATATCGCTGTGGTACTTTTCCGCCAGTTTATTCAAAATCAGCAGTCGCCGTTGAAATTCTTTCCATCCGCAGGCCGAATCGATAAGCAGTTTGTATTTAACCAACGAACGATTTTGCAATTGTTCAAGTGACGGTTCGGGCCTGTTCAACCAATTTTTGTGTAAAAAACCACCAAGTAAAGAGCCGTAAGCATATATTTTGATGTTCATGTTGCGGCAAAATTCCTTTAAGCCCCGTTCAAGCCGTTTATCAAATAGTGAACCCTGGACCTGCAGCGAAGCAACCTCAAAATGTGTTGTAAATTCTTCCAGATATACTTTATTGACATTTGTCAGACCAATTTTTGCAATTTTGCCAAGATCTTTCAGATGGGAAAGGATCTTCATAGCCGGCAAATAATTTTTCACATTCCAATCCCACCAGTGAAATTGTACGAGATCGATGCACTCTACCTCCAAGCGTCTGCGGCTTCGATCAATGATGTTTTCGATATATTTTTGGTCTATATGCTGCAAGACATCGAGATCAGGTACAAATTTAGTGTGGACATACACTTTTTTTCCGGCAGCTTTGGCCGCCTGTCCTATGAGTTCTTCTACCCCTAAATAAATATCTGCGCAATCGAACGTGTCAAATCCGCAATCGATGGCGTTTATGATCGGCTGAATATCTGTTTTTTGTTGCGAATGACCGCAGGCAAGCTGCCAGCAGCCTCTGATTATATTTGAGACTTCTGATTTTTTATTCATAACATTTCCTCGTTGCAGTTACCTGATGATGATAAAATTTTTTTTTACACACTCGCGATATTTTAAAGACTCCTCCGCAATTCACATCGGGACAGGCAACTTCATGATCTGTACTTATCCAGTCATTCGGGTCTGTCATCCGTTGCTTTACGGTAATGATCGGGATTAAGGCAGCAAGACAGTAAACAGGAAAACTCTGACCGTCCGGCAAAGAAAAATTCTCGCCAGAAAGAAAAAAACAGTCTCCGGGCTTATGATTGCAGGCCATCGGTTTTATGCCATTGTTGATGACTTCCACTTTTATGTCGTAGAGTTCAAAAGAATCGTCTCTTTGCATATATCCTCCTTTTTAAGAACAACAATTGATGCCATCGCAATTACGATAAAGGGAATGCAGATGGCAAATTTAGTATGGAACAAGGCAATGCTCACGTGGCAAATCATCGGCGCCAGTGCAGCAGTACACGATGCACCTATGGAATAGGTGGTGGAAATGGTTGTGTTGCGCGCCTGACCTGCAAAAAGATCACCAAAGAAACGGGGAGTGCACAGGCAAAACGCCATATGGAAAAGGTGCATCACGATTTGTGCTGCTACAATGGCCGGATAAGATTTCAAGGCAAGTGCAGCTCCAAGAAGGGGAGAGCTGAAAAGCACTCCGAGAGCACCTATCCTCATCATTTTTCTGTAACAAATGGCAAATTTATCCGCAACAAATCCCAAAACCGGTGGCAAGATAGCCCAGAGAACGAGCAATAGCGCATTGCTTTTGAATATCTCCGATCTTGGAATCCCAAGGTCCTGATGGATAAGCTCATTGAGATAGATCAATGAACCATAAAAACATAAGACCAACATCGAAGCGACAATTAAAGCCTCCACAATCCCTTTTTTGTTTTTGACAGATTCCTTTGCGAGTCTGCCAATCTTTATTGAAGGAGTGACAGAGTCTTCCTTAATACAGGAACGAAAGAGCAAAATAAAACATCCGGTCAATCCACCCGCTAAAAATGCAAAACGGAAATTGCCTGCGAAATAAACGGCTAAGATGCTTGCGCATAATCCTCCTAAGTGGGTCGATGCAATCACACAGGCACCGAAAAAAGTTCGGTAGTTGGGATTGAACTCATACGCATAGGTCATGGCTGTGCCATATTCTCCTCCCACTGCAAGTCCTTGGGCAATACGACATACAAAAAAGAGAATGCTCGATGCTACACCTAAGGTATGTACTCCTGGAATAAATGCAAGAGCTAAGGTGGCGCCAGACATTAACGTCATCGAGGCAATTAATGAGGTTTTACGCCCATAAAGATCGCCCATGCAGCCAAAGCAAAAGGCTCCAAAAGGTCGAAACAGGAAAGCAATTGCATACCCGATATAAGCATAGAGTAATTTGAAGTCGCTATCGCTTCCAACAAATTCATTGACAATAGAGCTTGCCAGCAAGCTGGCAAGCATGACATCGAGATGCTCAAAAGCAACTCCTAAGGCGATAATGGGAAATTTATTTCCCGATCGTTGCATTGTCACTATTCTTTCTCCTTTTTCGGCGTTAATCCCTGATCCGGATTGTTTTGGTAAAATTGTAGAATGCAAAATTTTTTGACTAGTTTGGATTTGTCAAACCATGTTTCGGTAACAGCTTTTACCAATTTTCCATATTTAGAATGCATCTCAAGGGGTTGTTTTTTGCGATCATTTAACAACCCTTCAACTGCAGTTGCAAAAAGTGTCAGGCAAAGAGTTGCACCAAGCCCTGCAAGCGGAGAGCTGTGACCGGCTGCATCACCGGCAAAAACAATATTGCTCATGGATGATATGACCCTTCTTTCATTTTGTATAGTAACAGGACGAGGAACTGCAGGGGTGATCGCGACTGAAGGCAAAATCTGGCCGTTATTTTCAATTGTCAATGCAAGATTCGCGGTTTTTTGTATCAGTGCGGGTATCTGATGTTCACTAATGGTTTTTGGCAATGTGACTGCAACATTGATCTCGCCTGCTTTTGCATTGAAGATCACATTGGCAATTTCCAATATTTCTCCTGAGGTATTCACGATAGAAACGACTCTGGTTGTATTAATGGGAGCTTTAATGTTTGCAAAGACCCAGCGCTCATTGCTGCATTCGTTTTCTGAAGTCTCTGATTTTATTCCAAGTCGTTCGGCAGTCGGGGAATGTGCACCGTCTGTCACGAAAAATAAATCAGGTCTAAAAGTGACCGGACAATTTCGATTGCCTTTTCCTGAGATCTGTACTTTTGCTACCCCTCCATCCGGGGTGCGTTGTACAATGTCTGCCTCCACGTTGCCAAGCATACGTACG
Source organism: Chlamydiota bacterium (assembly GCA_013287905.1). GTDB lineage: Bacteria > Chlamydiota > Chlamydiia > Chlamydiales > Parachlamydiaceae > JABDCW01. The sequence goes on from JABDCW010000050.1 coordinate 9,574, forward strand.
CCAATTTCTAAGGCCTTTTTTGCCAGGAATTCCTGCAAGTCCTTGATCCTTATGCTATAGAGCCCATCTTCCTTAAAAAGTAAATGAAAATCTTCCGGGTCCTCAGGGATTTCGGGAAGGTTTTCCCCTCCTGTGGATATAATAAGATCGGGATCGCCGTTTTTCTTGATAATCGCTAACGTATGTGTTTTGATCCTGACCGCACATTCTTCAAATTCTTTCAGCAGACCGAATTTCTTCAGGAAATGCTGCACTGGCACATTAAGATTGACGATGTTGGAACGGGAAAACCCCCCCCTTTTTTCAGCGATAATCACTTTGAATCCATGTGCACGTAATTCAAGTGCAGTGGCAAGCCCGGCAATTCCGGCTCCGATAACTACGGCCAACTCTTTTTCACAGGGTTGAAAACAAAGGCTTGTATTAAGAGCAATAGCAGTGATCCGCTCATCGAATAAAGGCCGGACCACTCTTATTTTTTTGTAATCAAAAAATAGATGGGATGGAAAACTTGGACCTGTATGGCTTGTTGGCGGTTTTACATCAATTGTTCCGGTTTGTGGAACTTCATAAGAGAACCTGGATGAAGGTTCAGGAGAATATAAAATAAGCATAATAACCTCTTTCAATGAATGGTTGATTGTTTAATAAATAAAAAAATATAGGGAGACAAAGAGAATCTAAGATACGTCTTCAAAAGTCATGGCAAAGCAGCCAGTCGTTCCGACTTGGGTTCAAGGCTTAACGACGGACTTGTTACCTTAGGCATAATCTTTAAAGGACGTAAAATTTAAGCGTGGAGTCGCCAACAGAAAGGAACAAAGAGAAAAGATAGAAAGGAACGATTACTGTTCATTTTTTTTATATTTCCCTGCGCAGTTCTTAATAAACTTTAAAAGGTCCTCATCGGCTATTTTTAAAGCATTCGAACCGCGTGTAATTTGAGAAATACTGACATGCATTGTATCAGATATTTCCCGCTGAGATAATTTTTCATCCAAAAGGGCGCATATGATCTGCATCCGGGAAGCCAGGTGTTCTTTTTCTTCTATTGTTAAAAATAGATTGAACAGCTCTTGCAGCCTTGGGAGGGTTTTTGTCTTTAAGCATAAGTCCAGGAACATAAGCCAATCTTCTTCATTGCGCATTTTCATTGCAGCCCGCTTTTGTTATATATTCGTAATGCTACACCGTTACATAATTTCAAGTCAAGAGTTTTTGTTTTTTTGTGCAATTTTTTTTCAATATAGATGTAATCCATGGCAACCGTGTGATATCACGGCCTATTGACATTTATATGCCCTTTATCTATTTATTAAATTTAAACAGGTTCTAAGGGAGATATAATGACAGCAACCCAAGAAAAATCATTAGCGGCTAATTCTAAGAGATTAGCAGGAAAATTGGCTTTGGTGACCGGCGGATCGCGGGGTATCGGAGCCGCTATTGCCCTACGCTTAGCTTCAGAAGGTGCCAGAGTCGTCATCAGTTATGCAAACAACAAGGAGGCTGCTGACGCGGTTGTCGCCCAGATCGAAAAGCTTGGCTCAAAAGCGATTGCATTTAAAGCTAACGTCTCTTCAAAACAGGATACGGAGTTGCTTATCGCCGAGATGAAGAAGCTTGGCAAAATCGACATACTCGTAAACAATGCCGGGATCTTTCTCGGCGGGCCGTTAGGGGAGGCAAATCTCGATCAATTTGATCAATTATTCAGCACAAATGTCAGGGGTGTAGTCGCCATCACTTTGGCAGCTCTTCCCTTCATCAAAGATGGCGGCCGCATCATCAATATTTCATCCGTTGCAGCAAGGGGAAGTACCGCCAATTTCGGCTTCTATTCGGCAACGAAAGCCGCTCTTGAAGCCTTAACCCGTTGTTGGGCGCAAGAATTAGGTAAACGGCAAATCACAGTGAATGCCGTAGCTCCTGGGACTACAAAGACAGATATGTACGAAAAAGCCTTGCCAGATCATGTTAAACAAGAAGTGATCGCCAAAACAGCTTTGGGGCGTGTGGGTCAACCGGCTGACATTGCAGATGTGGTGGCATTTTTCGCTTCGGCTGATTCACGCTGGATTACCGGTAAGACAATCGATTGTGATGGCGGCCTGATATTCTAAGAACCTTACAGGAGGGTTAATATGCCTAAGTTGATCTACGTTAAAGCATCGCCGCGCAGTCGTTCCCATTCATCGCGGGTAGCTAAGCAGTTTATTGATTCGTATCGTGCCGCGCATTCCCAGGATACCATAGAGGAACTCGATCTTTGGCATATGGACCTGCCCCCTTTTGATGGGGATACAATTGACGCTAAATATGCCATAATGCATCAGAAATCTCAGACGCAAGGACAAAAAGAGTCGTGGAACATTGTGACAACCATGTTTAAGCAGTTTTCCAGTGCGGACAAATATCTCTTTAGCGTGCCCATGTGGAACTTCGGGATCCCTTACCGGTTGAAACACTACATCGATATCCTCACACAACCCGGGTTGGCTTTTAACGTTACACCAGAAGGTAGTTATGTCGGACTGGTCACAGGCAAGCCTGCTGTGCTGGTGTATTCCAGCGGCGGCTCCTATCGTCCGGGGTCCGGCGCCGAATCCTACGATCAGCAAAAAAATTACCTAAAGTTATGGCTTCAGTTTATCGGTTTTAAAGATATCAAAGAGATCGTTGTCGATGGGACTCTCGGCGATCCTGCCAAGGCCAAGCAAATCGAGGACGCCTGTATTAAAGAAGTGAATGAGATCGCCAAGAAGTTCTAAGAACGCTTTTACGGCGAAGCTTAGTTCAAACTCATGACGTCTCCTGTCAAATTCCCAATTTTTCAATGCATTTCTGTATACATGGATGAAGTATAGTCAGAATTATATTTCTCTTTTGCGGGATTTGGATTTAATTTTATCAGACTGAATGGGAACCCGAACATATTTATAATTGGGCTTGATTCTTTTAATTTTCCCATTCTCTTCTATAACGAGTGGTACACCTGTTCGAGCTGAAAGGTCAATTGCTTGCTCTACACCCTTACGATAGGCTTCTAATAGAAGTTCTTCAATATCTTGATTTTGTTTGCTCGGCATTGGCAACCTCTTGTATTTCTTTCCAAATATTAGGATTCACGATTTTTAAACCATGGTTTGCATGCTTTCTAGCAATGATTTTGTCTGCTCCCGCTATTGAGTTATCTAGAATCAACACTCTATTGGCAAGAGGCAGGTAGTGTTTGATTAAATTCTTTATCCCCAAATAATAACGCCTTCTTATCATATCTTCGGGGATGTTGTGACCACCTTGCTTAACACGATTTGCAACACGTTCAACAGCCAAATCAGGGCTAGGAAGCCATAAAAACATAAGATGAACTTCATAGTCTTTTTTTTGGGCTTCCTTAAGATGTTTGATATAAATAGAGCATATCATCATCTTCTACACAGGTGTAATTTTCTTGATGCTACTTGTATATTATCACTTTCCAAGGATTAAGCCACCAATTTTTTTAGCGTTATTGATTAATATTGTATGAATACATATTATATGTATTCATATCATTAACCGAAGGATTAGGTAATATCATGCTGATTATTAAACATACTGTTGAGACAATTGCTTCACCAAAGGCTATCTGGCAGGTGTGGCAGGACGTTAGCAACTGGAAAACATGGGATCATGGCATCGAATTTAGCAAAATCGATGGACCGTTTACAACTGGAACTACAGGTACCTTGAAACCCAAAGGAGGCCCGCTCATCCACACTAAATTGACCCATGTGCAACCTATGAAGGCATTTGTCGATGAAGCAAAATTGACATTAGCACATATTGTGGTTTCACATTCCCTCACCGAATATGCAGGAAAGACGCAAGTAACCCACAAAATTGAAATGAATGGCCCATTAGCGTTTCTTTGGGCGTTTTTAATAGGCCGCAATATGAAAAAGAATTTGCCTATAGAAATGCAGTCAATGGTCAGAAAAGCGGAAGAGATAGACAGAAAATGAACCATGCAACGAAAGCCGTAAACTGGAAAAAAATTACCCGATTTGAAGGGCCCGAACAAAGTCTTGGTTTTTTGCTTTGGCAAGTAAGCACACAATGGAGACGGCAAATAGAATCGGCTCTTTCTC
>JABDCW010000051.1 GCA_013287905.1 Chlamydiota bacterium
TCTTGGTGTCACACCGAATACTCTGCGCAACTGGGAAAAGGAGGATAAAATCAAAGTTTATCGCAATCCTCAGAATAGTTATCGCTTATATAAAAAAGAAGATCTTGAACAGCTCCTCAATAAAATTGCACCTGCTTTGGAAGTATCAAAATGAAAGCAATTATTTTTGCTCGAGTATCCAGTAAAGAACAAGAAGAAGGGCAATCCATTCCTTCTCAAGTGAGAAGATTGACTGAGTATGCTGTCAGAAAAAATTTTCAGATCGAAAATACCTTTCAAATCACCGAATCTTCTACGAAAGAGACTCGAAAGCAATTTGACGCTGTCGTTTCTTTAGTAAGAAAGTCAAAGCAACCTCTTGCTTTAATAATTGATACGGTTGATAGGCTTCAGAGAAGTTTCAGAGAAACACCTCTTCTTAATGATTTGCGAAAAGAAGGAAAGCTTGAATTGCATTTTCTTCGTGAAGGATTGATTCTAGATAAAAATTCGAATAGCTCTCAAATCATACAATGGAACATTGGGGTTCTATTTGCGGAGAGTTATGTGCTTCAGCTGAGTGATAACGTCAAGCGCAGCAAAGAGCAGAGTCTAAAGAATGGCGAATGGATCACTAAAGCACCTTTTGGCTACAAGAATGTGACATTGCCAACAGGCAAGAAGAAAATTGAGGTTGATCACGATCATGCTCCGTTTGTTGTTCGCATGTTTGAGCTTTATGCTGCTGGAAACCACTCCTTTCAAACTATTGCTAATGAGATGGATAAGCTTGGCATGAAAAATGCCAATGGCAATCCTATTGGAGCAAGCAGGGTTGAGATTACGTTAAAAAACCCTTTTTACTTCGGCTTAATGAGGGTGAAAGGGGAATTCTATCCCCACAAATATCCACCATTGATCTCAGAGCATTTATTTGACAAAGTACAGGATATTATGCAAGGGCACAATAGAGCGCCCGTCCATTATGCGGGACATCCAATTCTTTTCAGAGGATTAATCACTTGCGAGCATTGTGGCTGTAGCGTGACTGGTGATATCAAGAAAAAGAAATATATTTACTATAGTTGTAATAACTCAAAGCATATCTGTCAGAAACTTTGGATCAGAGAAGAGAAGATTTTGCAGCCCTTATTGGAATACTTTACTAAGATTCAATTGCCTGATTCTGTGATTGAAGACATTGTGACGTATTTAAAGCAGTCGTATGCCCATGAACAAGAATTTTTTAAGCATTCACAAGAAGCATTGCGAAAGGAGCTTGATTCCATACAAACTCGGTTGTCTAAGCTTATTGATATGCACTTAGATGGAATAATCGATTCAGAGTCCTATCATTTCAAACTTGAAGAGTATAAGAAGCGGCAACGAGAGATCACTTCAGAGATGGCGGCACATGTCAATGCAGATGAAACTTGCCTTATTACGGCAAAAACGGTTTTAGATCTGGCAAAGCGGGCTAAGGAGCTCTTCGAAAGTTCGAAATTGTCTGAAAAACAGCAATTGCTAAATTTGGTGTTTTCGAACTTGAAATTGGATGGGAAAAAGCTGTTGGTGACATTGCGAGAGCCGTTTTTGACCCTATGTGCAATGTCACATCAACCAGCGAATCTCCGGGTGTGGGATTCGAACCCGCGACCAATGGATTAACAGTCCACTGCTCTACCGCTGAGCTAACCCGGAATAAGAAAACACAATACTACTGAATTTCGAAATTTTATACAAACGCTTTTTGCAAAGTTTCGAAAAAAAAGATAAAGATCAATTTAAGATATGCCGTAGAGCCTTGCAATTGGCCATTTTTTTTATGAGCAGGATAGAAAAGCATATCTTGTCTATCCTGCCAACCATTAAGTATTCGGCCTACTCTTCTTCTGAAGAAGCCGGCAACTTCGGCTTTATCTCTTGAGAGTCTTGTTCTTGAGACTCTTGCTCCAAAGGGTCTTGCGGCTCCCTGAGACGATAGGACCCTTCTTCCTCGTCAGAAGTCTCAATCCCGCCATATTCTTGGGTTTCAAAGGAAAATTCAGAGGTAAGCTCTGCGGGAACAGCCGATTGTTCTTCCTCTTTTTGCTCTTCCTTGGTATAAAAAGCATCTTTAAAAAGAATATTGTCTTTATACCGGCCGATCGTCTCTGAAATAAGAGCTGAAGGGGGCGGCAATAACGATGACAAGACAGTAGTTGTCATGATCGGCTGAGGAGGCGCCCTCTCAGCAAGGTTCAAGCTTTTGTCCTCTGTTTGTGCCTGGGGCGCCTCTGTCGCGCTTTCTTTTTCCCGGCGTCTGCGAGAGTGCCTGCGGCGGTCTCTTTTTTTATCCTGCACCTCAGCTGGCTTCTCTCCAACAGGCTCGACAACATCGAGTTTCGATTCAACTGCAGCAGGGGCCATCTCTGCCTTCTCTACAGATGCCTCTTTTTGAGATTGCGAGCGCAATTGCGCTTCGCGCCCTCCTCCAATCTTAATTGGACGGTCAATTCCTACATTCTTTAATACCATCCGCGCTTCGCGCACTTCCAGTATCTCATAATCAGTCGCCGGAACAAAAAACATTTTTGGGCGCTCCAAAGAACGGAAAAAGAAAGAATGTCCAAATGAAACAACTTCGACAGCATCGACAAAATATTCTTCCTGACCGGTACCTTTGCTGCTTCGGACAACAAGTTTACACCCATCTTTAGGGGTGATCACCGTTTCTATAATAGGTTCGCGAGTAAAATCCACGTGATTCAATCCATTGTTACAAGTTTAAAAGGAACACACAGTATCCCGACATGCCATATAAAGAAGCAAATCGATAATGCGGCACGCATACCCCATTTCATTATCATACCATGCGATTATTTTATAAAATTTATCATTGAGGGCAATTCCCCCCTCCTGATCAAATATTGCGGAATGGGTATTCCCGATAAAATCAGAGGATACCAAAGGTTCGTCGCAATAAGCCAATATACCCTTCATACTCCCCTCAGACGCCCCCTTCATTACCTGACAAATTTCTTTGTATGATGTACTTTTTGTCAGGCGGACTGTTAGATCCACCAGGGAGACATCGGGCAAAGGAATGCGGATGGCCATTCCGGTCAATTTACCCTTGACTTCAGGGATGCATAACCCCACCGCTTTTGCAGCGCCGGTAGACGATGGGATCATATTTTCATAAGCTCCTCTTCCCCCTCGCCAGTCCTTTTTTGAAGGACCATCGACAGTAGGCTGCGTAGCTGTTGCCGCATGAATCGTCGTCATCAACCCCTCTTCAATACCAAAATTGTCTAACAACAATTTGGTGATCGGGGCTAAACAATTGGTGGTGCATGAGGCATTCGAAACAACTCTATCCGTTTCAGGACAATATTTTGTATGATTGACGCCCATCACAAAAGTCGGCACGTCTCCTTTGCCCGGCGCCGAAATGATCACGCGCTCGGCCCCTGCAATCAGATGCTTGCTCGCCTCTTCAATAGAACAAAACAATCCTGTCGATTCGATGACATAATCGACATTGAGAGCTTTCCAGGGCAATTTTTCCGGATCTCTTTCACAAAAAACTTGCGTTTTTTGCATTCCGGCCTCAATATAGTTCTCTCCCGCCTGAACTTGACCATCGAATCGGCCATGGGTCGAATCATATTTTAAAAGGTAAGCGAGATTATCAGCCGGCACAAGATCATTAATAGCAACCACTTGAACATCGCTACGAGATGCCAGCAAACGATAGGCGAGACGGCCTATACGTCCAAATCCATTAATAGCAATTTTAATAGTCACAAGAAAACCTCCCCGGAAATTTTAATAAGTTTACCTTTATTTTGCCAATTCCAGAGGGAAAGGATTCAAATCTGAAACTTCAGGGGTTACAACATAAAGGTAAACCTATCATAAATGACAGAGTAAGAAAAGTAAAGGAAATTTCGTTAATTATCCTGAAACTATTTGGGCAGATTTTCAATCACCTGCCCGATACAGGTACTGAGTAATGGGTTCATTATTTATTTGATGCATCCACACCTGCAGCAACCAGACAATACAAGAGAGATGGCATTGATCCTGGCCACTATGTTTGATTTGTTCGAAGGAACTTGCAAAATTGGCCTTTGTACTGAAGTAAAATCATAATGATGGTATTCTGCCACTAGCCCGCTGAGAGGCGGGGGTAGTGCAGCAGAAAGTATTTTAAGCATCTTTTCCTTTTGACAGCTTACTCCAGAAATTTGAGCGATTTGCGACAGCGGATACGTTGTTATTTGAGTACCTCCTTCTTTAGTTTGCCAGTTTCGTTTAATGAAGACTACCTGGCTTCTCTTCCATATGATCCAAATATGGCCCTGAAACCATAATCCACTATCGCGAATCTGCAAGAGCACTTCTTTTTCCTGAGGGAGTTTGTTCTGATCATTAACTATAAGAGGAAGTATATCTTCAAAGGCAGGGTTACTTATAAAGGTAAATGGTGCTAATGACATCATATACACCTCAACTATAATAGGCCTCTTTTGCGAACTCCTGGAGGAATACAACTCGAATCCGGGCCGTTATCAGTGAAGAAAGAGGACTAAAGTTTTCATGGCATATATTTCATTAATTTGTCAATAACCGGTTCTTAAACTTTAGCACGATTGGACAGATTGTCAACTACAAGCTTCATATAAGCATTGAGTAACTGGTTCATTTTAGCTGTACATTCCAGCAATTCTTTTCTCCTCATTATTCGCAAATTTCGAGAAGTTTCTTTATCGGGCATGCATTTCCCGGTCACCTCATCATCATTGCTCAATGCTGACAACTTTTGTTGCATCTCTACTTCACCCGCTTGTACTTTTTTACATAGTTGATCGAATTGCTCTTTAGAGATACCTGTACTTCCCTCACGCATGTCAATCATGGCATTCAGCCATGTAAACTCGTCAATAAAAGCGATTTGCAGCGCATGGAGGTAAGCAACTTCTGTTTTATTGAGAATTGCTTTCAATTCATTAATATTTTTCTCGAAATGCGCAAATTCAGCCTGAATAGCCGTGCATTGTTCTTTTACAGTGCCATTGCGAGTTGCGATTAGCGCCTCGACTTTGCCGGGGCAATACCCCTTTAATTGTCTGATCATGCGAATGTCATCTAAGGTTGCATGAATATTTTGCATGATCGAAGGATCGGTCGAAAGAAGAGGAAGACGGTAATAGGTACCATCTCCACCCTCGAACAATTTATTCTTTAAGAGAACTTCATCACATGCAATAGTGCCAAATTGATTAGGCGTAAGGGATTTTCTCATCCGGACATAATCCTTAATGATCTGATCCGCAGTGTCCAGTTTAATGGCATTTAGCAATAAATCATCTTTCGAATCAATGTGCAAATTATCGGAAATCAACCCTTCATAACAGCGGAGAACATCTGCCGGCCTTAATGTCTTTTTAATAAAATCGAGCACATGCTGAGGTGTTGTGACAGGAAACTTTAGAGTCAATTCGTAAGAAATTTGCGTTCGAATTGCATGGTTAATCATAATAATGGCATCTGCAGGACGTAAAATGGAGATAGACGGTCCTAAATCTGCCCATGGCGCATGATCGTTTACCCTTTGTGTCAGAGATTTCCAAAATTGATGATAGACCTCATTTTTTCTTGCAAGATAAGGATGCGCTGTAACGAGTTTAACCGCCTCTTGATTATTTGTCTTAACAGCGGCATGGAACTGTTCAATGAGCTTACTTACTTTATCCGATTGCACTTGTATCCGCTTCTTTTCCCAAATCCATGGCATTGTCGCAAGTTTAAGAATCAGGCAGGAAATGGCAATAAGAGGGATCACCGGAATCAATACCGAAACAAATATCACCATCACTTTGCGCGCTGTCGACATTTTATTTTCTGCAGTTTGGGTAAGGACATTGACATTTCTCCCCCCTAATACCCTTCGACAGGGCGTCGATAGAAAATCTAAACAGGACATAATGGAAGGTTTTTTGTCATAATGATAATTATTTAACGGGGAATAGTTATTCGCTACAGAAAAGCTCATGATCACTCCTTATTGGATGAATAAGGTACTATCGTACCAGCTTTGGTTAAAGAAATCAATATTTATTGTGTGTATACACACGTGGCTTTACGATGAGGCCTTTCCATGATTTCATGACATTGGTCCAAAGTCATTTCTCTGACATCAAAACAGTGGCAAAGATACTGAATCAACCCCTGTTGGAAATGGGCACGGCTCGGGAAATGATCTTTTAGCCTGCATAAAAACTCATCATGCGGCCTTTGTTGACGATATTGAGGCATTTTAGGGGGCATGGAAAGATAGTTCATGTTGTGCAGGTCAAAATCCCAGAGCAAACTGCTATGATGGAGCCACCTTTGTTTTGCCAGGTATTGCGCATTGCCGCCAAACTTCTTGGCGCCAATGCTGTAATCATTTTCAAGAAGCTCCATGCCAAAATCGGGAAATGCCTGTTTGTAAAAAGCACTTGTCCACTCATAGAGTTGCGACGGGATGCAAGCCGCACCGCTATCTTCCGCATTGCAGATCCACGTCACGAAATAGGTAGAGAAGTCAACGAAAACAGTCCCCCCGCCGCTAAATCTTCTGATGACGGGGACTGGCCGATTGTTAAAATGGGTTTGATTGATCAATAGCTCCGGTTTTGCCGAAATCCCCATCACGATGGCTGCAGGCGAGCCTGTATTGATCAGGCACCAATTGCGCTCGTCTGTACGCAATATCGCTTCTTCCATCTGGAGCTGCCGATAGACCGGCATATTTTCGAGAAAAAGAAAATGCATGGGGACTGCTTTAGCAGCAAGGAGGGACATCGTCATCGTTGAATTTAGGTTTTGATGCATTTGTATGCCTTGCCAGAGCGATCATTAAGATAGAAATATCTGCCGGTGAAACACCGGAAATTCTTTGGGCCTGTGCCACAGTCGAGGGACGAACTTTTGTTAAATTCTGCAGAGCCTCTGTACGTAAGCCCTTCACTTGCGAATAGTCGAAATGGTCGGGAATGGCCATGTTTTCCACATGCGCCATTCTATTTACTTCATTCATCTCCCTTTCGATATAGCCAGCATATTTAGCAAAAAGTTCTATCTGCAGGTTGATGTCGCTGCCATGATCGGTCAATACATCGGGATATTCTGTTAATAATGAGCGATAGGTGTTTTCCGGCCGGCTAAGCAGCTGTATCAACGATAAGCCCTTGCCATTGAATTGTTTAAATACTTTACCTAAACGTTTAATCTCTCCGGCAAGAATGTTCTCTTTATTTTCAAGACGCATATAGCGCGTATGATCGATCAGACCTAAGTTATAACCGTACCTGCGCAATCGTAAATCTGCATTGTCCTGCCGGAGCAACAGCCGGTGCTCCGCACGGCTTGTGAACATGCGATATGGCTCGGTTAAGCCCTTTGTCACCAAATCATCGATCATAACGCCAATATAACTCTCTGAACGTTTCAAGATGAATGGAGATTTTCCCAACACTTTATTTGCTGCATTTATCCCTGCCATCAAGCCTTGGCCGGCTGCCTCTTCATATCCGGATGTCCCATTAATTTGACCTGCCAAGAACAACCCTTCAATCGTCTTGCATTCCAACGACGGATAGATTTGGCCGCTAACGACGTAATCGTATTCAATGGCGTAAGCCGGACGCATGATCTCTGCCCGGCTTAACCCCTTAATGCTGTGGATAACAGCCAACTGTACATCAAATGGCAATGAAGAGGAGACACCGTTTACATAAATTTCTTCCGTGTGGAGTCCTTCTGGCTCCAGAAACACCTGATGCCTTTCTTTATCGGCAAAGCGGACCACTTTGTCTTCGATCGATGGACAATATCTCGGCCCTATTCCCTGAATCTTCCCCGAATACATCGGAGAGCGATGGATATTGGCCGAAATAATTTCTTTGGTGACTTCTGTCGTATAGGTGATATGGCAAGAAATTTGCGGTAAGCGAGGAATCCCTTCATCGTCAAAGGAAAAATAAATCCCCTCTTCCCCTGGCTGCTCTTCCGTATCCTTAAAATCGATCGAGCGGCGATTAATGCGCGGCGGGGTACCGGTCTTTAACCTTCCGAGGACTATCCCCTGTTTTTCCAGGCTGGCAGACAAACCTACTGCCGGTTGATCGCCGGCCCTTCCTCCGGAATAGTTGGTCTCTCCTATATGCAATAACCCCCTCATGAAGGTTCCGGAAGAGATCACTAAGGTCTTTGTATGATAGATAATCCCCTCTTTGGTCGCGACTCCCACAACACGGCCCGATTCAACGAGCAAATCTTCGATCGTCCCTTGCTTCACTTCAAGATTTGCCGTTTTTTCCAAACGATGTTTCATCGCATATTGATAAGCGACCTTGTCGGCTTGAGCGCGCGGCGCCCAGACAGCAGGACCCTTGGCAGCGTTGAGCATGCGGAATTGTATGCCTGTAGCATCGATGACTTTACCCATCTCTCCGCCAAGAGCATCGATCTCTCTGACGATATGCCCTTTGGCGACTCCACCAACAGCCGGATTGCAACTCATCTTGCCAATGGTATCGAGGGACATTGTCAATAGAAGAACACGCAGGCCCATCCTTGCAGCTGCCAATGCAGCTTCACAGCCGGCATGGCCTGCTCCCATGACAATCACATCATAGTCTGTTGGATATTTCCACATTCCCAAAAATTCCTTAAAGCCCTAAGGGCTATCTATTTAGTTTTGTGGCGGTCGCGGCGGCTGCGTTTTTTTCGCTTATGTTTAGCGATTTTGCAGCGGCGTTTCTTTTTTACTGAAGACATAAGCTCTCCATATTCGATATTAGGTTTGATTGAATCGACACCGTTCGGCATCTCCGAATGATCTTATAAAATCTTCAATAAAAAGTAAAGGGTAAATCTTAGGAGATACATCGTGAAGATTTCGTGCCCGTGCCCGTGCCCCTGCCCCTGCCCGAATTTATTATCTTTTCCGCATTCTTATATCCTCAAATTTCAAGGAGAAAATAAAGTTCGGAAAAGATAATAAAATCGGGCACGGGCACGGGCAAGGGCACGGGCACGGGCACGAAATCATTCGTTTCACTTCAGTGCCGGTTAAATGAGGCCTCGAATTCCTTTTGATAAGAGTCGCTGTGGCTGGTTTCATAAGAGACTGGCGTGTAGTTGGCAAATTGGACGATCTCCTTTCTATAGGTCAGGTTCACGTTTCCGATGCCGCCATGACGGTTTTTTGCCACGATGAGTTCTGCCATGCCGGGTTTGTCGTTCGGATCGTAATATTCCCTCCGCAGCATAAAGATGACGATATCGCTGTCCTGCTCGATGCTGCCGCTTTCTCTTAAGTCGCTCATGACGGGGCGATGCCCAGGACGCTCTTCGACCTTACGGGATAATTGCGAAAGGCAAATGACGGGAATATTCAATTCCCTGGCTAAATTTTTTAACATTCGGGAAATTTCAGAAATTTCCCCCTGCCTGTTTTCCTGTGTTCTAAAGGAACCGGACCCTGAGATCAGTTGCAAATAGTCAATGATCAAAAGCCCAATGCCATAACTCTCCTTCATTCGTCTTGCCCGGGCGCGCAAATCGGTGATTTTGAGCCCTGGTTGGTCGTCGATGACCATCATATGATCTTTGATATGATTAACGGCTCCCACGACCCTTTGGAACTCAATTCCGTTTAATGAGCCGGTCAGAATCTTGTTCGACTCCACTTCCGATTGCGAGCAGATGATGCGGTGCACAAGCTGTTCGGCGCTCATTTCCAGGGAAAATATCCCTACAGGGATGTTTTCCTTAAAGCAGACATTTTCCGCAATGTTTAACGCAAAAGCGGTCTTACCCATTGCCGGGCGGGCTGCCAGAATCATCAAATTGGAATTGTTCAGGCCATTGAGCATTTTGTCCAAATCTTTGAAATGGGTGGCAATGCCTGTTAATCCTGAATTTTCCGGCCCTTTTAATTGAAATTGTTCCTGTTTTTCCTGAAGGCTTTTGAGGAATGGCTGTTTTGATTCCGATTTTTCCCCTCCTAAGATTTCGTGGATCAATTTTCCGGATGAGGGGTGGGCCGATTGGCTGATTTTAAAAAATAACGCTTGGGCATCATCGAGAACGTCCAACACATTTTCCGGCTCTTCCAACGCCTGTTTTTCGACAATTTGCGCCGCATTGACCATGTTTCTCAGGATCGATTTATCCCGCACGATGGCGACATATTCCTCCAGATAAGCGGAAGTTCCGGCATACTGGGCAAGCATCGTGACGTAAGCGGCTCCCCCGACACTTTTCAATTTATCGATCCGCTTGAGCTCTTCGCACACCAGGTGGACATCAGCCGGTTTATCATTTTTATAGGCCGATTTTAAGACCGCAAAGATGATTTTATGCTCTGTATAATAAAAGTCAGAATCATCAAGGCCGTCAGCCGCCACATTTAAGCTGTTGATATTTGTGAGCATGCACCCCAAAACCATCATCTCCGAATCTTTGGAGTTAGGCGCTACTCGTATCATGGTATTTTGTGTGTCAGGCATTGGCAATCCCCATTTAAGTTGGCCAAACGATAGCACATAAGCAAACTTAAGCTCAAGGGGAACTTATTAGATCCATGCAATGCATATTCAAATTAAAAAAGGTACATGTTCACCAGGTCTATTCACTATAACTCAGGCCTTCAGCCTGAATGATTTACGTTGTCCACCTAGGGCGATGCCCTAGGCTTTTATATTTCAGGGCGTGGCCCTGAGAGCATGTTTTCAGGCCAACGGCCTGGAATATGAAAGCCTAGGGCATCGCCCTAGGTGGACAACGTAAATCATTCAGGCTGAAGGCCTGAGTTATAACGATGCTACCACGTGAACATTTACCAAAAAAGCACTATAACTTATAATTAATAGATATAAAATATTTAAAATAATTTAAAAATTTGTTTTAAATTAATAATAAACAATTATAATTATATATAAGATGATAAAATGAATAGTTAGATTTATTTAACCTGATTAAAAGTGAGGTGTGTTATGCAACCTACCATCGGCGGAGGGTCTAAATTACCAGAGGAAGGGCCTTCAGTAGAGCAACCTAAAAAAAAGGAAACATCAGAAGCAGGAAAACCTGTGTCTCCGAGTCTAATATCAAGAATGGGTGCTAATATCAAAGCAAAATTATCGAATATAAAAGAAGGATTTTCCAAAATTGGGCAAAATATTGAGAAAAAATTGACCGCCAAACCCAAGGAAGAAAGAGATCCGGTTAAAACCATCCTTTATTCAAAAACGCATGCGATGCAAAAGCCCTTTCAAAGCAAAGAAGTCTCAAAATTTCAAGATGATTTAGCATGGGACATAGAAGTTGGACGTGGACTTATGGACGAGATTAACAAATTGGAAGGTGAGATTGCTAAAACTCAAAAGATAATTAGTGGTGAGAATTTGATCCTAGAACCCACAATTGCTGTGCTGGATGCAAACCAGGATGTAGCCTTAAGTAAGGCAATGATCGACCTTCCGGAACTAAAAGAACAATTGGAGTCTAAGTGCGCAGAGCTAAAGGATCACAGTGAACAAATACAAAAAACTATTAACGCTTTTGATGAATTCCAAGCAGGTCCACAACTATTTAAAATGAAACAAGGAGTCAGTGCAGCAATGAAAAGGGTAGCTGACGCAGAAGAAAAATTATCTCAAGCAAAAGCAACACCGAACATAGCTGCAGCGATGAAAAGGGTAGTCGAAACG
>JABDCW010000052.1 GCA_013287905.1 Chlamydiota bacterium
TCCTTCGACTAAGGCTCTATAGGTTTTATGCATTTCTCCTTTACGTATGGAGTCATTGAGGCGGGTAAGCGCTTTGCTTGTTTTGGCAAATAAAACGATCCCGCTGACAGGGCGGTCCAGCCGGTGCACGACCCCAATAAAGGCCTGGCCCGGCTTGTGACAGGTAATTCGGAGCCATTCCTTAATCCGGTTCTCCAGACTGTCTTTTTCCCCTTCGGCCTCCTGGGTAAGGAGTCCGGACGGTTTTCTGACTGCAATCAGATGATTATCTTCGTATAGCACTTCGATATTATGCATTTTAATTTTTCTTTCGCTGCCTCAGCACTTCGTAGAGAAGGAGGGTCGTCGCCATCGCAACATTCAATGAGTCGGCAACGCCGTTCATCGGGATCCTGACCTGAATATCGGCTTCTTGCATCCAATCTTTCGATAGTCCCAGCTGCTCAGTGCCGACAGCGATTGCAACTGCCCGTGTCAGATCGATGTCGGTAAATTCCTTTTCTGCGGAAGGAGTAGCTGCAACAATAGCAATCCCTTTGCTTTTTAACCAGGCGATCGTTTCCTTGCCAGACGCTGCTATGACAGGGACGGTGAATAAAGTCCCGACGCTTGCGCGTACGACATTCGGGTTATAAATATCGGTACACTGATCGCAAACGATGAGGCCATCTACCCCCACAGCATCGGAAGAACGCAAAATGGTTCCCAGGTTGCCAGGTTTTTCAATCGCTTCGGCAACGACGAGAAACGGGGGAGCGTTCGGCCTTAAGTTTTTTTCCAGGTCACTCAAATGCAACCGTTGCTGCGGAGCTAAAGCGAGGAGGCCGTCCGGCCTGTCGCGATAAGAGATTTTATGGAAAACATTCACCGAACAAGGCTGAATGCTTGCTCCCTTTTTTCGTATCCGTTCGATCAGAGGATGTTCATTGGAACCTAAAAACAGCTCCTCGCAGATAAATAATTTCTCGATCGGGTGTCCGCTCCCTTCGGCCCGTAAGATCTCCCGATAGCCTTCGATGAGGAACTGTCCCGTTGTATCGCGGGCCCTCCGGTCGCGGAGGTTGACCAGCTGTTTTACTGTAGGATTTTGCAGACTTGTTAACGGTTCGTTCATTTATATTACCCAAAAAGTGCCTGGACATAGGCCTCGGCATCAAACGGTTTTAGATCTTCGATTCCCTCGCCGATACCGATAAACTTCACAGGTACCTTTAACTGTCGATGAATGGCTGTAACGATCCCCCCTTTTGCCGTTCCGTCGAGTTTTGTCAGGATCAGTCCGGAAATTGGGGTGAACTGATGGAAAGTCTTTGCCTGATCAATGGCGTTTTGTCCTGTCGTCGCATCCAAAACAAGCCAGGTTTCATGGGGAGCGCTGCTCATGACTTTGCGGCAGGAGCGATACATTTTTTCTAACTCCTGCATGAGATTCGTTTTTGTATGCAGTCTTCCGGCTGTGTCTATAATCACTACATCGGCGCCTCTGGAAATTCCTGCATTGATGGCATCGAAGGCAACAGAGGCCGGATCGCCTTTTGGATTGCCCTTGATGATGTCGACATTAAGGCGGTTTGCCCATATAGACAACTGTTCTGCAGCTGCGGCGCGAAAAGTATCTGCGGCTCCAATGATCACTTTCTTTCCATTTGTCTGATAAAGATGTGCGAGTTTGGCAACAGAGGTGGTTTTTCCATTCCCATTGACTCCGACAATCAGGATGATTTGCGGTTTATGCAAGGTTGCATCTATTTTATGATGTTGACTTAACGCAGTGAATTCACTAAGCACATCTTCGCGTAAATGTTGAATCAGGGCTTCGCTTTCCAGATCGGGCTGCTTTTGCAGTCTTTTGCGGACTTTGTCTGTCAGTTCCTGGGCATACTGGACTCCAAGATCGGCTTCATACAGGATCTGTTCGAGCTTTTCCAACGCGGCCTCGTCGACTTTTCCCTGAAACAAAGCTCTTAGTTGAGAGCCGATGACCGACTTTGTCTTGATAAAGACTTGTTTAACCGTTTCATAGCTCGATTTAAGAAATTGCAAAATCATTTGGTTGCCTGTTTTTAAGAGTAAAAGGGACAAAAGAGATCACGTGCCCGTGAGCGTGCCCGTGCCCGTGCCCGAATTTATTAGTACTATATTGAGGCTGATCAAAATGTTAAGGACAGCGGAATATTTATACTCGGGCACGGGCACGGGCACGCTCACGGGCACGTGATGTCGTTGGTGTTCTTTTCCTAAGAGATTGTACCAAAATTATAAAAATAAAGTATAGTGGGAAATTTAAAGACAGTTGCAAATTTTTAAGGATAGTATGGACATTCATGAGTACCAGGCCAAAACGCTATTAAGGGAATTTGGCGTCGTTTCTCCCGCATTTGCCCTGATCGAATCTTCGGGAGAGCTGTCTTCTGGCGCTGAGATGTTAAGCTCAAAACCTTCTGTGATCAAAGTACAGGTCCATGCAGGGAAAAGAGGGAAGGCCGGAGGGGTCAAGCTTGCCCGCAGCCGTGAAGAGGTGCTTTCCCATGTCAAGTCGTTATTGGGAATGAAAATTTGTAATGAGCAAACAGGCCCAAAAGGGATGGTTGCCCATAAGCTTATGATCACTGAAGCTGTCGATATTGTCCGGGAATTTTATATGAGCATTATCATAGACAGCAAACTGGCTAAAGCAGTCATGATCGTTTCACCCCAAGGGGGGATGGAAATCGAAGAGATTGCCAAATCTCCAGAGAAGATCCTTAAAATTCCCATTACAGCGAAGGGAACGATACGATCGTTCCATTTATTAAGACTGGTCAATTTTATGGGATGGAAAGGGGCAGTTGCCGAACAGGGAAAAGCTTTGGCTTGCAGTCTGGCAAAAGCATTTATCAAAACAGATGCTTCGATGATCGAGATCAATCCGCTTGTGGAAACTGCCCAAGGAACTTTAAGCGCCCTGGATGTCAAAATGAGCATAGACGACAACGCTCTTTTCAGGCAGCCGCAGATTGCCGCTCTTTACGACCCTTCTCAAATTTCACCGCAAGAAGCTGAAGCGAAAATTTATGGATTGGCATACGTGGCGCTCGATGGGAATATCGGATGTATCGTCAATGGCGCCGGCCTTGCTATGGCCACAGTCGATATGCTCCATTTGAGGGGTGGAAAAGCGGCAAATTTTCTCGATGTCGGAGGAGGGGCTTCTCAGGAACAAGTGGGAGCAGCATTACAAATGATCGTTGCGGAGCCAAAAGTCAAAGGGATCCTGATCAATATTTTTGGCGGCATCATGAATTGCGAGACATTGGCTTTAGGAATTCAAATGGCAGCCAAATCATTGAAAAAGAACATCCCCATTGTAGTAAGAATGGAAGGAACGAATGTGGAAAAGGGGAAAGAAATTCTGGCCACATCTGGTGTTGCTATGACGGTTGCGGACTCGCTACCGGAAGCAGTTGATACCATCATATCCTATGTCGCGGAGTAAAAATGGCTATCCTGATCGATAAAAAAACCAGGGTGATCACACAAGGAATCACGGGAAAATTCGGCCGCTTCCACACGGAACAATGTATTGCTTACGGGACGAATGTGGTGGGAGGGGTCACGCCGGGAAAAGGGGGGCAGACTTGTTTAACCTTGCCCGTATTCGATACCGTTGCAGAGGCAAAGGCAGCAACTCTTTGCGATGCAACGATGATTTTTGTTCCCGCCCCCTTTGCTGCAGAAGCAATTTTAGAAGCGGAAGATGCGGGGGTGCCCCTGATCATTTGCATTACAGAAGGGATTCCCGTTCAGGATATGCTTGAGGTATCCCAGGTAATGGCCTCAAGCCGGACAAGCCGTCTTATTGGCCCAAACTGTCCTGGAATTGTCACTCCGGGAGCATGTAAAATCGGTATCATGCCGGGATATATTCACAGCAAAGGCTCTCTTGGGATTGTTTCGAGATCGGGAACATTGACGTATGAAGCGGTGTGGCAAACGACAAAGCTTGGGATTGGTCAATCGACTTGTATCGGAATCGGGGGCGATCCATTGATCGGCACAAATTTTGTCGATGTTTTGAAAATGTTCGAAGACGATCCTGGCACGAAAAGCATTCTATTAATCGGAGAGATAGGCGGCGATGCGGAGGAGAATGCAGCAGAATGGATTTTTGCCAATAGCACCAAACCCGTTGGTGCATTTATTGCCGGGATGATGGCCCCTCCCGGAAGACGGATGGGACATGCAGGCGCCATTGTCAAGGGAGGCAAGGGAACTGCGGCCGCAAAAGTCCATGCGTTAAAAGAGGCAGGTGTCCATATTATTGACAGCCCGGCAAACATGGGTGCTGTAATGAAGGAGTTGATTCATTAACAGTGTTTGTTCTGCCTTATTAAAAAGCGCCCTTTGGATCCTGTTCGCACTTCTCTTCAATTACGGTATTTATCATTATTCAGGGTATGATGCTGCAATGAGCTTTTTAACCGCATATCTTGTGGAAAAGTCTCTTAGCGTCGATAATCTTTTTGTATTCCTCCTCATTTTCAAATCGTTTCACACCCCACTGCCATATCAGCATAAAGTCCTTTTTTGGGGCGTTTTTGGGGCTATTGTCATGCGTGGAATCATGATATTCTCCGGCCTTGCCCTCGTTAAAGAATTTCATTGGATGTATATTTTGTTTGGTTTATTTTTACTCTACAGCGCAACTAAAATGATCATGCATGAGCCGGTTGCCGCAGCAAATCAAAAGCCGCCCATTTACCATTATCTTAAAAAATGGTTTTCAGTTACCGAAGATTACGTCGATGGTCGTTTTTTTGTAAAAAAATGTAAAATCACCTATGCCACACCATTATTTATCGTTCTTGTGATCATTGAGATTACCGATCTGGTCTTTGCTCTCGATTCCATTCCTGCAGTCATTGCCATTACACAAGACCCCTTTATTGTCTATACATCCAATATCTTCGCGATCTTGGGGCTTCGCTCTTTATATTTTGCGATTCAGGGGTTGCAAAACTATTTTATCTATTTACATTATGGACTTAGTCTGATACTTGGATTTATCGGCTTTAAGATGTTAGTTTCTTCTTTCTTCCCGATTTCAGTGGGTCTGACCCTTGGCTTCATCGCCCTTTCTCTCTTTCTTTCTATCACTCTCTCTTTAGCTTCTAAAGTAAAACATTAATGTTTACAAATAAATAATTCATTTTTGTTATTTATCTAAAATAAATCTATTGCTATAATAAAATTAAAAGTAGTCTGGTTTTTTTAGGTAATATTTATGATGCCTCCAATTTCTAATCATCCGTCAATCACTCCCACCCCTCTTGGCGACGGTGCAAGAGGTCCGGCAGATGTCGTTCCTCAAATGTCACTTCGCGAATTAACCAATAAGGAATTTCGAGGAGCGCATCGTTCCTTTCTTGCACGCAGCGAAGCTGTCTGGGGTGTTGCTCTCGAGAGAAATCCTTCCTTACACGAAAAAATCGAAAGCTTTAAATCGCGGTATGGGGAAAATATCAGAGCAATTGAATCTCAAGGCTGGAAAGAATTAAAGCTAGGACGGGGAATAGGAATGGCAAGACCCTTTGGAACTGAGCCAATTTCGATGGAGGAGTTCCGCGATGAAGCCAATAAGTTAATCACAGAGCTTACCATTACTGCCGCGCAAGAGATGGGGTTGCCGGAAGTAGACTGGAAAGCATCCGGGACCGCAGGGTATAATTCCGATGTCGATGTCGCCATTGTCCCAAAGGGGGAATTATTAACCTATGATGCCTATATGTTGAAATTCCTGCGCGAGACTTGTCATACCTTTGTTTTTGGAGGGCTTTCAGGTACACAGATCGATACGGAATCCTACACTCCTCATACAGCCCAAAATCATACACTGGACCAATTACTTACTGAACAGTCACATGGCAAATTTGCTGCATCTGAAATGTCTATGGCCTTCATGCAGGGAAAGCTCGGGTCCCTTCATTCTCCCGCCCACTGGTCTGCTTTTTGCGAATCTGAACTGCAGCATACAGATCCCGACCGCAGGAGTTCTGTACGGGAAATGATGGTCCAGGTTGACAGATGGCAGGATAGCATGCAGTTGGATATTTTGAAGCAGGTGATTTTTGAGGATATCCTAAAAAATCAGGGGATTCAGGGACAAGAGATAGAAATTATTTGGAGTCAGATCAACAAGTTCACACCAGAAGCGATCAGAGAACAATCGGCAAAAATCATGGAAAAAGATCCCGATAGCTTTAAGAGAGCTTCCTCTAATTATAAAGTTCCTGTCATGCTGCGAATAGCGGAACGCTGCTCTGAGATTCAAGTACTTTTGAAGGCAGCAAACATAAATACAAAAGTGCGCGATTTTTCCGATTCTTTACGTCTTGAACTGGACGTACTGACA
The DNA here is from genome assembly GCA_013287905.1 of Chlamydiota bacterium. GTDB lineage: Bacteria > Chlamydiota > Chlamydiia > Chlamydiales > Parachlamydiaceae > JABDCW01. The sequence continues at coordinate 6,392 of JABDCW010000052.1, forward strand.
AAGATACTTTACTCATGCCAGGACGAAGCAACCTTCACGGAAGGGGAGGGAAATGTCACTTTATTTTTGAAGGGGGGGCAAATCGATCAAAGAAGGACCGAAGATTACAGCAGGCAAATTAAAGAGCAGGCAATACAGCGTGAGGCCAAGCCTGTGGCTAAGATGATGCATCCGGCGATTCTGGCACGAGAACTTTCCCAGATAAGAGAGAGCTTGAATGTTCCCGGAGAAAGGGATCCTTCCGTTGCAGACCTTTGCGCAGCAGCGAGCGAAGAGCAGCAGCAATTTAATCACATTATCGATCAGGGACTAACGAAAGCAAAAAAAAGTGAAAGCGAAGGCGCGAGCGATAAAATTGCCGGCGAGACAGCGATAAACGGCGGTAAATATTGTTTACGAACAATACGAAGCAAATTGCGCGCCATGGAAAAATTTGAATTTGAAGAGGAGATTCCTCCCGAAAAACAAGAGGCGTTTGATGCTTTAAAACTAAAGATGAAAAAAATGGAGGCAAAGGCCCTCTATCTGGAGCAGTGCAAAAGAAAATTTGTCCTCAATAAGGCGGCTACCATATCGATGTTAGTAGAAAAATTCTTAATCGTACCGAAACAACGGGCTGCCTTCACCGAACAAGTTGGCACTTTGCTGGATGAAATTAAGCCCTATGGTAAGCATATCCATGAATTGAAAACGAAACGGGAGAATCTAAACTTCCTATTAACAAACTTTCAAAAAATGAAGTTAGTCGGGGAAGTACAGGTCAATCAAAGCCCAAGGCAGATGTTCGGTCCAAAATTAGCTGCCACAGATCCGGAGCTTCAGAGCATATTAAAAGCACATGTTGGTTATTCGCGCACTAAGGAGAAACACAGGGACCTTGTGCCGGTTTTTACCGAGGGCGACAGAAGGACATTAACTGAGCTTGGATTGACCACCCTCGAGGGGGTCAGTGCTTTTGCAAGCGATGTCCAGCAAGTGCAATGGGAATGGCAAAATTTGGCTTTTGACATTGGAGCATTGCCTCCTTTGGCAGAAAGAGAATGGATCGCCACTCATTTAAACTTCTCTGACATTTGGGAGCAGGCGAAGTAATACCATTATGGGCAATGGACAGCATGAGACAATTGCAAAAGTCCAGTTGACAGGTAACTAATCATTAAAGCTAAGCTAAGTTTACCGCAGAGCCACAGACCGAGGAAGCGCAGAGAAACCAAGTGGGCCGCTACTTAAAAGGCGAGCTAATGGCATTTAAGGTGTCTTAAAATCGCCTTTTAAGTAGCGGCCCACTTGGTTTCTCTCTCGTTTCCTCTGCGTTCCCTGCGGCTCTGCGGTAAACTTATTTAAGACAATCTACTAGAAAATTTTTGCAATTGTCTCATGTCGTCCATTCTCTATTAAATTTCTTTGTTTAAACTCAATTTTTTATTTAATGAATAATCCCCTTTCGTGCTATTGATTAGGGAAGGTAAAATGGAAGGGATTGAATGAAAAAGCAGCCATCAGTGACTACAGTATTCCTCGATGTCGGCGGTGTTCTTTTAACGAACGGGTGGGACAGGCGCTCAAGGCTGCTAGCCTCGCAAACATTTGATTTTGAACACGATGAAATGGAAAGCCGCCACCATCTTTTGTTCGATACCTTTGAGATCGGAAAGCTCACTTTGGAACAGTATTTAGATAAAGTCGTCTTTTATCGCAAACGGCAGTTTACCAGGGACGATTTTAAAACATTCATGTTTGAACAATCAAAGCCGTTTCCCAAAATGATCGAATGGGCCTCATCGCTTAAGGTCCATGGTCTTAAGGTGGCGATCATCAACAACGAAAGCAAAGAGTTAAACGATTATCGGATAAAAACGTTCAAGTTAGGCTCAATCGCCGATTTTTTTATTTCCTCATGCAATGTAAGATTGCGTAAGCCGGACGAAGAGATTTTTCATCTTGCTATGGATATTGCCCAGGTTCCGGCCGAACAAGCCTTGTTCATAGATAATACTCCTATGTACATAGAAATTGCCGAACAGCTGGGAATAAAAAGCATCCTTCATACCGACTATGAATCGACATGCAGCAAATTTTCCACTTTTCTGGCCAATAACGATTTGAAAAAAATGTGTTGCAGGTAAGCTGTTTTTTACCGAAGAACACAAAAGAAGAGGGTTTATGTTGCAACTTTATATCGTCCGTCATGGATTTGCCGGAACTAGTCTCGAAGATGAAGAAATGGACAAGGCCCGTCCCTTGAAAAAAAAAGGCAAAGAGCAGATGAAAGGGGTGGCAAAAGGCTTAAAAGAAATGGAAGTTTCTTTTGATCGCATTTTGACAAGTCCTTTATTGAGAGCAAAGATGAGCGCAGAAATTCTCAATGACCACTGCGGCAATGCCAAGAGTGTCGAAGTCACCGATTTGCTTTTGCCGGAAGGTTCGCACCAAAAGTTAATCAAACATTTAAATCAGTTGAAGAGAGGAAAAGTTGCTATTGTCGGGCATGAACCATTCCTGAGCAGTTTCGCATCGCTCTGTCTAACCAACTCCCTGCAGCCGTTTCTCAATCTCAAAAAAGGCGGCGTACTTATGCTCGAGACAGATGGTCAGATTAAGCCGGAAAAATGCAAACTCCACTGGCTGATGGAGCCGTTGCATCTTAGCAAATGAAAAAAAATTTATCCCTTACCCGTGCATTAAGTTGGCTTAAATTCAATGCCCGCGTTTTGCAGGAAGCTGACGATCCATCAAATCCCTTAAAAGCCCGTGTTCGCTTTTTAGGGATCTATTCGAACAATCGCGATGAGTTTTTTCGAAGGCGTATGCCGGCAGTCAGGCAATTGGTTGAAAGTAATCCCAATGTTTTCCTGAAACCTTTAGTCCAAAATGTATTACGTCAACAACGAGACTTTATCCGCATTTGGAAGAGGGTAAACGAAGAGCTGAAAAAGCAAAAAATCTTTCTGATCGACGATAAACATCTCAACGAAAAGCAAAAAAAATTTGTCGTCGATTATTTTACCAGGGAAATTAGGCTCTCGATCATTCCTTTGTTTATCGAGAATATGCCGAAGTGGCCTCCCTTTGGCGATGAAAATATTTTTTTAGGGATCGCAATGAAGGCAAAGGCCAACTCTCCCGGGGGGGCAAATTTGCGATTATTGAAATTCCGACAAGGAATCACCCCCGGTTTATTTGCCTTCCCTCAAAAAAGGGGGAGCAAAACATAATTTTGCTGGAAGATGTGATCCGCTTTAATTTGCCTAAAATTTTTTCCCCTTTGGGCTACACCTATTTTAAAGCGCATATGTTCAAAGTGACAAAAGATGCGGAGATCGATATCGACAACGAACCCTCCACAACATTTGTTCAAAAGATCGAAAAAGGGTTAAAAAACCGCCGTCACAATCGCCCTGTCAGCCTCCTTTACGATAAAGAAATAGATAAGAAATTGCTGCAGTTCATCGTGGAAAAGCTCAACCTTAATCAAAAAAATCTGATCATCCCGGGAGGGAAAATCCGAAATTTTCGCGATTTTATGGATTTTCCTGCCCATTTTCCCCATTGCCGAAAACATGAACCTTTTAAACATTGGATTTTTAGGAATCATTTGCGGGTGAGCGACCTCATCATGACGCAAGATATTTTATTGCACTTTCCTTATCATTCCTTTGATTCGATTATCGATTTGCTTTGTGAAGCAGCCATGGACAGCGATGTACAAAGCATCAGAATCACAGCATACCGGCTTGCAGACAAATCTAAGGTCTGCAACGCCTTGATCAACGCGGCAAAGGCAGGAAAACGGGTTTCTGTCGTATTAGAATTGCGCGCCTGTTTTGACGAACATGCAAATTTGGAGTGGAAAAAGAGGCTCGAAGAAGAAGGAGTGCATGTTTTCGTAGGGCTTCCCCACATGAAAGTACATGCCAAAATTTGTGTGATCAGAAAAAAAACCGGCAACCGCATTGTCCGGTATGGTTTTGTCGGTACTGGAAATGTAAATGAAAAAACCGCACAATGTTACACCGATTTGTTTTTGCTCACCAGTAATGTACAGATTATGAAAGAGGTCGATTGCATTTTTGACTATCTGGAAAATCCCAAAGGGAATGCAGATCGCTTAAAGTTATGTCAAAATTTGTTGGTCAGTCCTGTAAATATGAGGCAAGGGATCATAAAATTGATCGATTCGGAAATCGGGGCAGCTAAGGAAGGAAAGAGTGCAAGAATCATCCTCAATGTAAACTCGGTCAGCGATGAAAAATTGATGGCCAAATTATATGAAGCTGCGGCTGCAGGGGTGGATATCCAATTGATTGTCCGGGGCATTTTTTGTATGGAGACCGACCGCAAAGATTTTGCCAAAACGATCACAGCGGTCAGCATAGTCGATGAACACCTGGAACATTCCCGCATTTGGTTCTTTCACCGCGGTGGTGAAGAAGTGATCTACCTTTCTTCTGCCGACTTAAATGAACGCAACTTAGACCATCGCATTGAAGTTGCGGTCCCCATACAAGATCAAAGGAATAAAGAAGAGTTAAAACATATCTTAAAAATAAAGCTTAGCGACAATGTGAAAGCAAGGATTTTAGATAGCGAACTTTCCAACGTTTACGTCTCTTCTCCAAAGAGAAAACCGGTGCGCTCTCAACTTGCCATCTATCGTTATTTAAGGGGGAAATCATGAAAATTGCAGCTGTTGACATAGGAAGCAATGCCGCCCGTCTCAAGATCATCGATGTCGTGGTGACCAAACAAAAGGTTACGGAATTTAATGAACTTGTCTTTTTACGGCTTCCTTTGCGTTTAGGATTTGATGTTTTTGAAAACGGGTATATCGGCGAGTCAAATACCAAAAGAATTGTCAATTCGATGAATGTATTTAAAAGTCTTATCGATTTCTATGAAGTAAGAGTGCTAAAAATTTGTGCGACCAGTGCCATGCGGGATGCAAAAAATAATCAGGAAATTGTAGAGACTGTCGAAAAACAGGCAGGGGTCAAAATCCATATCATTAGCGGAGATGAGGAGGCGACGTTGGTTCACGAGATCCACAT
>JABDCW010000053.1 GCA_013287905.1 Chlamydiota bacterium
TTTTTGTATTTTTTTTAAAATTGGCAAGATCCTGAAAACAGTTGAAATAATCTTTACAAAATTCTGATATTCTCATTTTACAAAACTCCAGATAGAAAAATATTTGTAACGTATTAATCAATATTCGTGATTATATATTATTTTTTAATAAAAATCAAACTATCAATTACTAACAATTCTCTTGAAGTATTTATACCGCAATGCATTAAAAATTAGAAAGTTGACGGAGGCAATCTGAATTTGAACCAAAATTTTTGTCTTCACTTCTAGCCTTGGCCATTGGCAATGCTCAGTCGCTCCAGACGAAAAATTTTGAGCAGCCTCCTTGTCAAAATCCCAATTTTTGAACCCCTTCGGTATAGTTCGTTTTTGTCACAAAATGGACCTTATGCTTTTCCAAGGCCAATTAAAATGAATGTATAAAAAAATGCGCCGAGCACAAAGGAAGCATAAGCTACCTGTTCTCTTTGAGGAAGTTCGTAGTGCAACGTATTGAGAAGTATCCCCCCCGGCAAGAAAGGAAACGACTATAACCTCAACAGTATTTGGAATTCCTGTAAAATAGCCTGTAAAATATCCTATAAATAGTGCGGCTGCCAGAAGCCAACGAATTTTTTGCAGGAAAAGCGTCTGATCTTCCGTCTTAGTGTTGTGGTCATGGACGAAGTAGTGCATTCCAAGTGCAATTGTATAAAGTGCTATCGGTTGAATATCTGAATTCTCACTGTCAGCTAAACTAGCTCCGACAAAAAAATTAAACAGGATATAGCCTCCAACTGCCAGCCAAAAATTTATTGCAGTACCTTTTTGTGATTGTGTGTGAAGTCCATAATAAAACAAAAGACCGCAAAGGGCGACTACATAAGTATGCCTGTCCAAATAAGGAATGGCATCGCCAAGAGTATTTTTTAATACTAACTCCCCCTTTCCAAGGGTTGGTAAGAGATCGACAAATACGTATGCGAAAGAAAGTCCTGCGGCAAAAGAAAGGAATCGGCCATGCCAGAGGCTTCCCAGTACCTTTGCCTGATTTGCGAAGAGATGAATGGCTGCTAAAACTAACAGCGAAACAAAACCTGAAGTGAATATCATTGATTTCTCAGCCATAATAACAACCTTTAAAACACGTTGGGTATAAGCTTAATTTCCATCGTTTGGTAAAGTAGATCTGAGTTTCTTTTTTTCTGAATGTTTGGTCTTTTTATCGAGATTTTTGTTTTTAACAGATTTAGAAATTTTTGTCGGTATCCTTTTGGGTGCGCAATAGTTCAGTTTATCGACAATTTTTCGTAATTTTTGAATGCAATCCTTCTTGTTGAAAAATTGACTTCTTCCCTTTTGGCTGGTCACAACAATTCCGGTAGGGATATGCACTAGACGCACAGAGCTGTCCGTCACATTGACATGCTGTCCACCGCTGCCACTGGCGCGAAAAGCGGTAACTTTGCACTGTGTAAGCAGATCTTCATCAAGCTCTGGTAGAATAATTTTTTTTATCATCAGACTTTTTGTGTAATTACATTTACTCGTTAAAATTGCCCTTTTTGGCAGATTTAAACCCAAATTGTTTCAGTGTCTAATTAAGTAAATACGTTAAAGTATCTGACCCATCTTTACCAGTCTGGCTTTGCGCTCACGCTCAACAACTTGACTCAAGTTAGATTTCGCGTTCCGCGCTTTGCCATACAGGAAAATATGGGCGCATATACTTTAACGTATTTACTTAATCAGACACTAGCTGTGACTTCTCGCATTTGGTTTAAGAGGGATATGCAACTTCTTCGCCGCTTTAATTAACCCTTTATCCAACGTAAGAAGAGGGATTCCTTCTCTTACTGCTAATTCCAGATAAGCTGCATCATATATTGTGAGATCTGATTGCCCTGCTAATACAAAAACACTATGCATCGCTCTATATGCAGTGGAGGCATCAACAACAATGGGCAATGCCGCTAAAGCATCGATAAAACTAGCCGATTGAATTTCCGTTATTCGTTTTTTTTTCTTGGATAGCAATAAAACATTGGCTACCTCTAAAGGCCATATTGTTGGAACTATAGCAGTGGAATGGTTTAGATTTTCTAGAATTGTATCAGTATATTCATTGCTTTCATCTTCGAAGCACCATGCCATCGTTATTGAACAGTCCAGTACAAAGTCATAGAGATTTTTTGCCATTATTTACCTTCTACCTTCTTCCATCATTTTTCTGATTGATAGTTCCTTACCAAGAGTTATCCCCTTCCTAAGTTTTTTTAATGCTCGTATCGCATCTTTCACCGGATCAACACCTTCCTCTTCTTTAGTAAAAGGAATAATCATGGCAACCTGCACGCCGTGCTTTGTTATTATAAATTTATTGCCCTTAATTACGTCCCCTAACAGTTCTGAAAAATGGGTCTTCGCCTCAAATGCTCCAAAATGCTTCATACCAACTCCTTTAAACTAGTCTATATATTTAAACTAGTCTGTTTTATGATTTGTCGTCAAGATATTAAACGTCAAAACCAGATTATATCGAACGTGATTCAAAAATTGGTTTTTGACGGCGTCGGCTTTGCATCAAAATTTTTGTCTTCACTCGTGCCTTGGCCATTGGCAATGGTCACTCGTTCCAGACGAAAAATTTTGAGCAGCCTCCTTGCCAAAATCCCAATTTTTGAACCACCTTCGGTATAGACTTCTTGCATAATTCACTTCCTTGCCCATGCCCTTACCCGTGCCCAAAAAACAAAAACAAAAGACTCTTTTCCTTTACATGAAATATTCTTTTCTGTATAATGGTTAATATACGAGCTAATAAATCAATCTTTTTCATTTAAGGACTCATATGATCTCTCTTAGCATTTTAACACCGTTGGAATTTCTGACTCGAATTGCCCAAAACGCTAAAGCAAAAAGGCTTTCTTTAAATCTTAGCCAACAAAATTTGTCGTTGCGCTCCGGTGTTAGTCTAGGATCAATTAAGCGCTTCGAACGGACCGGAAAAATTTCGCTGGAATCCCTTCTTAAATTAGCCTTGGTGCTTAAAAGCCTGGAATCTTTTAATTCCCTTTTTGCGCAAGACCCTTTACAATCACTACCTTCGCTTGATGCTATTGTAAAACAAATCCCTCGCAAGCGGGGACGCAAATGACTTTATCCGCACAAGTTAAAATCATTCATGTAAACTATTGTCGGGGCCACCAATTAGTGCCTTTTGGAAAGTTACTGTGGAAAGACAAGCGCATATACTTTGAATACAATAACACTTTTCTGGAATCAGGACTTCACCTGTCTCCATTTAAATTACCCTTAAAAGCCGGCGTTATTGTCTGCGAAGATCATGTCTTTGATGGATTGTTCGGTCTTTTTAATGACAGCTTACCAGATGGCTGGGGCCGTTTGCTGTTAGACAGAAAATTGAGAACTTTAGGCTTAAATCCGGATGGGATAACACCTTTAGACCGTTTAAGCTACACAGGTTCGCGCGGAATGGGTGCCTTGCAATATGAGCCGGAAATCATCGATTCTCAGGAGTTAAAATTCATAAACGATTTAGACGAAATCGCTCGAGAATGTATGCAAGTCATGGAATACGATGATAATCAGTTCCTTGATGACCTATTGATCATGAACGGATCTTCTGCCGGAGCGCGTCCAAAAATTCTTATTACAATACAGCCTAAAGAAAAGATTGTTTCAAATAACAATTTAAACGAAATACATAACGACTGGATTGTAAAATTCCGCTCCTCTCAAGACCCAAAAGATATCGGATCTATCGAATATGCCTATAATCTTATGGCCAAAAGTGCAGGTCTTGCTATTCCTGAAATTAAACTTTTTAAATCCAAAATCGGAAGCGGCCATTTTGGAGTTAAGCGCTTTGATCGAGTGGAATCCAGATTTATACATATGCATACACTTAGCGGCTTATTGCATGCTGATCATCGTTATCCTGCACTTGATTATTCTGCTATCATGAAAGTAACCATGTTGCTTACTCAAAATCAGCTTGAAGTTGAGCGCCAATTCCGCAATGCCGTATTCAACATCTTTGCCCACAATCGAGATGACCACTCTAAAAACTTTTCCTTTCTAATGGACGAAGATGGCTCATGGCATGTCTCTCCGGCGTATGATTTAACTTTTTCCTCGGGTCCCGGTGGAGAACACTGCACTTCAGTTATGGGCGAGGGCCGCTCTCCAACAAAATCTCACCTGTTAAAGCTTGCTACAGCTGCTGGCATCCCTGAAAACAAAACCCGGCAGATCATGGAAGAAGTTAAAAGTGCAGTGATGCTTTGGCCTGCATTTGCCAAAGAAGCAAATGTTTCGGCCCAATCACTTCAAAGCATATATAAACAATTAACGCGATTACATTATGTCTAATATAGATAACCCCAGGCAAGGGAAATGGCATTATATTTTTTCATGGAAGAGAACTTTCCTCCACCGATTTTCGGGGGCATATAACCCGACTGATGATTGTCAACACCGTGCGAGAGGGTTAGAAAGAAATCATTGTTATGACAGTTGTAGTTAACTCCAAAGGTGATGAGGTCGTAGAATATCTGCCGGGTATAGCTGCGCGATATAATGTAGGGAGATTTTCTGCGAAGAGGGATTCGATGGGAAAGGCCTGCGCCAAGCGATAAGTTATCATTGACCTTGTAACCAAGGCCAAAATTGATAAGGGTTGCATCTTGCAGACCGCTTCCTGGGGATTTATTGGACCCGCGCTTGTTGGTATTCAATTCTCCATCTGGCAAAATTGAATTATTGGCATTCGGAAGGCTTCCAAAACCTGTCCAAAGGACTTCCAGGCGTCCTGCCAACTTTTCCGTAAACTTATAAGTGAATCCACCGCCAAGTGTTGCAGGGATATAATTTTTTGCGTGATGAGGCTCATATCCCCGGTATCTCCTGAATTGACCAACATGGCTTTTCTTGATGAAAGCCAAGCCAAAGCTGAGCGACTTGCTGATATTCCATCTCCATCCAAGCGTCAGACCAAGACCCTCAGAGTGGTCTGTTCCGTTATTTGTCACATGTCCCGGTGAGACAGATCTTATAAAGTTGTCCGCGCGTTGAAAGCCTTTGCGAAGATAGGACAAATAAAAATAATCTATTGAAAAGCCTATGGAATGATTTTCATTGAGCTTCCATGAAAAGATAGAGGAAATGACTTGTGTTTTAGATTCTAAATGTATGGGCGTGGTGCCAATAATGGGAATTGGTTCCTTAGTGCGAATTTTTACATAGCCGGGTGTTGTGTAGGTCGCAAGGCTGAACGAACACTCATGGTCTTTGATTCTGAATTGTTTATGAATAGCTGCGTCTGCTGTTGTGATATACCTGGCCTTGTAGGTCTGATTAATTTTTCCCGGATTGAACAGGGGGTTGTTATCCTGATTGTTCAGGGTGGAGTGTTGGTGAACGATAAATGTGCCTACATCGAACCGGTCCTTGATCCAAACGGCGTTTGCCGGGTTAACTACACCGGCAAACGCGTTATGTCCCCCTGATATGGAATTAGGGCGTCCTCCAGCCACCATTGCATAGGCAATGTGGCTAATCAAACTTAAGGGAATCAGAAAATAAAAAAAACAGTTCATAGATTTATAATCTACAATTTTTCGTAATTTCTGAATGCAGTCTTTCAAATTTTTTTCTTGACATAATCGCATTTCTATAGGATGTATCAGTCAAGCAAAAAAAAATGAATAGAGGTTTTAATTATGGAAAAAAAAGCTTTATCTTCCTTGTTACTTATGCTGATGGTGGTATTTAACCTTACTGGTGAAAATTGTAAGGCATTAGATCCATCAGATACTGACGATTTTATTACTATAGAATGTACATTGCGTCCTATTGAGCGAAAATCTCATTCCCCTTATCAGCAACTGGCTCACGCTCCCATGCTGCAAGAATCAACGGACAGTACTTCTGTAAATTGGAGCGGATACGCTGCGATTACCGGGACATCTGCTCAGCCTAACCCTACCTACGACTCCGTAACCGAAGTTTCCGGTTCCTGGAAAGTACCCACATTGATACCCAACGTCAATGGTGATACCTTCTCATCGGCTTGGGTTGGAATAGACGGCTATGTCAGTCCGACTGTTGAACAAATTGGAACAAATCATTTCGTGATCAATGGAGAACCGGTCTATGAGGCGTGGTTTAGCTTGTATCCTGCGGCTACACAATTGATAGATGGATTTCCTGTGTCTCCCGGAGATATTATTGAAGGAAGAGTGGTTTATCGCGGCCAAGATTTTAGCGGAAATGGCATTTTTTGTCTGACGATTAAGAATCGCACTCAAAATGTCAAGTTCAGCACAACTCAGCATACTCTTCCAGGACAGCCGGCTCATTTAAGTTCGGCGGAATGGATTGTAGAAGCGCCTGGAATTGTCGATCCCAGAATTCCTTGCATTAATTTAGCTTTTCTTCCATTGGCCAATTTCAATACAATCCCTTTTTATCAATGCGAAGCTAAAATTAATGGGTTAGAAGGAGGAATTGATAATAGACATTGGACTTTTGATGCCATCACAATGGTTTCAAACAGTATAATCAAAGCGATCCCTTCTGCGCTAAGCAGGGGAGGGGATGACTCATGCCGTTCCTCATGCCATTCATCGAAATCTTCAAAATCCAAAGGGAATAATTTTGACGTTATCTGGGAGAGCCCAGGTCCATTCCCTTTCCAGGTATATTGCCCTCCTATAGTACCATAAGGCAGTCTTCGACTTTCCTCTGTCAGATGAAATCATTTAACAGAGGAAAGTTCCTGCGATTACACCTTTAGGGCTGTCAAATCAACAACATCATTTTTTCTTGTGAGTATGTTCCTACTGCCATTTAGGTAAATTATCGAACCCTCAGGGAGTTCTGTAAAGAAAAATTCTGCAATCTTTTGTCCAGTTTCATTCCATGGCCCTTTTATCATACCATTGCCAGGGGTGCCAGTATTAGAGGGATTTTCTGTCTTACTTTCATGACGGGTTTTTTCTGTCTCACTTTTATAAGGAGTTACTTTTCTTTTATTAAGATAAACTTCAAAAGTTTCTTCATTTTCTTCCTTTTTTGCTGTAACACTAAAAAAAACACCTCCAGGAACTAAAAGACAGTCAGGGGGATAGTTATCAATAGTCCAAACAGATACAGGACACCCAAGTTTTTGTCCCAATTCAAAGGGCGATTGGTTTAAAACTGATCCGTATGCAACGCTAGGAACACTTGTATAAATAGGCATAAAAATTCCTTTGTTAAAGATTTTGACATTATAATTGAATTGATTACGTTGCAGATTACTTTTTTTATTAAAATATGTCAATTAATATTAAAAATTTCTACCAAAAAAGTCCTTCTAAATAGCATTTGGGAAGTAATGATGCAAATATTTAACGATAGAGGCGCAAAAATAGTTTTGGTCTATACGTCTAATAAACAATTCAACGCAGAGGCGCTGAGACGCTGAGATGCAGAGAACAGGATTTATTTTTGAATTTTCTCTTACCTCCTGTGTCTCTGCGTCCCGGCGCCTCCGCGTTGAATAGTTTAAAGTCATTGAGCGATATCTGGAGAAACTTAAGAGCGGAAAAATTAGCAATCGGAGAGTCCAGCGAAGATCAACCTTCTGATCATCTTCCAATCGGGGGAGTCTTTTCTTTTGACATTTCGGATGAGATACTCTGAATACCTCAATAACTCCAAATGATCCAGTACTCCCTTCCTTTTTGTCCCATACGGACAGAATGGAGGCGGCGGCTGATGACATTATCGGGTTCGAGCAAATGCTGATAGAGATCATCAAAGAACTCTGGTGAATCGGTAAAAAAATGGTGTAAATTTCGAGTCCGGTTTATCGGAGAGGCATCTATAATAAAAAAATTCCTGGCTCCCTTCTCTTGCAAATCCAGTAATTCCATCGCTTCTTCAAATTCATACTCAGAAGTCCTGTCTTCAGGAGGCACCATAATTTCAGCTGACCGGCCTAGTCGTCTCTCACCATTGATCCAGTGGCTCATCAACAACGCTTTATCATTGGAAGAAATGTAGGTGGTGAAATGTTGCGATAATTTCTGAATTCTTTCGGCGAATTTTTCATCAAATGCCTGTGCGGAAACATCAGGAGCGGAGAATACCACATTAGACAGTTTGGGTTTGCCATGGAACAGATCGGGTTGCTCTGACAGCCAGGCTAACGATTCGCTAATAGTCTGACAGCCAAGGCTGCTTCCCATTACCCATATATTCTCAGCTTCAGTTTCACGGACAATGTCTGCAATCATTGTCCCAAGAAATGGTGCTGATTCCGTAGCCATTTGTTGTGAAGCGAAATATCCTTGTCTGCCTTCCCCTTGATTTCCCGGCCAATCGAATAACAGTACCGGCGTGTTGATGTCCAAGAGATAACCTGTGTAAGCGGTTTTCAGCGCAGCGGATTGAAACCAATCTCTAAATCCCCAAATGACAATTAAGAGCGATTTATGGGGAGACGCTTCGACTGCCTGCTTCAATTTTAATGTAAAGTCTGCTTGCATCAATTCCTGACGGCCTGCCCATTCCATGCTTGGGGTATCAAACCAGATAAAAGGGAGAATTTGTAAATACGGAGAAATGAGCACATCGAAAGTTCCGGTCAAGAGGTCTTTTCCTAAATGATTTCCTCGAACATTGAAAGTCTCATCGCTATTTTCCCGGTTAGTGGCATAAAAGAATTGAAAACGGGTCCGGTCGCCTTCAGGTATACCCGGCAGACGTCCGGCAAAAGCGGACCTGGTAGGAATTGGTCCCATGCCAATAAAATTACGTCCGATATAACCCGCGGCTATCACTACTAAAGCGAGTAAAATAAAGAGAACCAGGCCCAAATAAAACCAGCGGCGTTGAATTTTCATATGCTTTTTATTTTTTTTCTCTTCCAAATCATCCATACTAAACATGCTCCTGCTAATCCTACCATTAAATGCTTCAGTGTGTGGCCGCTGACGAGGCCACTTGTGATTCGATAAATCTGATGATCAGATAAATCGAACAGCAGTGCTAATCCATAACACGTGCTGACTAAAGCTAAATCCCATTTTCGGTCATACCGCGATGGTAATAGCAACATTAGCATTGTCACTAGTATAGTAAAAGCCTGAATGCCAATATAAAAACGCAAATCGCTATTTCCCCGCATCTCGCTTAAGTACCATAAAAACACACTGAAGAATCCTGTGCAAAGTAACACAGGCCACAGCCATAGACCGAGTTGAATAGTAATCCTTTCACCGATTAGTGCAGCCGCCAAGGACATAAAAACAAAGGTCATTGGCAATCTGTCCCAAACCAATCTTGCATTATCCGGCGCAAGGTGATAATAGCTGGAACCTGCTGCTGTCATGATCAAGCCTATTGAAACCCCAACCCAAAGCCAGCGTTCGCGATGATCGTTAAACTGCACTTTATCAGATGAGAGCAAGAGGTATAGCCCGCCTATGCCGGGTAAGGCAATTGCGATATTTGATAACACATTCCAGGCATTGGGCATTCCTTGCCAGTTTCTTTGATCTGCAAAGCGGTGATAGCTCTGTGATTGAGGTATTGGCAGAGTTAAGGAAAAAAACATGATCAGCAACAAGGTTGCGCTTAAGAGGAGTGTAAGACTTTTCTTTAACGAAACCATAGGTTCCTGGGAATTTTTCATCTTTTGGGATCGCTATACTAAAGATGGCATTTATACACAAACAACTTCAAAAGTTGGTTTTTTGCATCGTTGCCAGCCGACGAATTTGAAACCTGCCTGCATCGCTCAACTTATTTAAGTTGAGCTGCTTCGGCACCAGCTCCGCCTGGTTCAAATTCGGGACGGCTCCTTGCAAAATTCCCAATTTTTGAAGTTATTTGTGTATAGCGAGTAAACGCTAAATGCCTTTTTGTTTCACAGCAAACGTCTGACGAAGCAAAAAATCAGGTGGTGCCGGGTCCTCCGGATGGTTTTTTATGATTGTCCTGATTTTGGGATTTGGTCTCTTTGGAATTATTTTGGTCCTTCATAGGAGGAAGAGGACATTTGATTTTTTTGCCATCCCACTTATTCGTCACTTTTTTCTCACCCTTATTGCCCCAAAAACCTGTAAATGAAGCCCATTTTGGTTTGAAAGCAAATTGGAATGTCCCAACTTTGTCTGCCACTTTTCCTTTGACATCCTCCATCCACACTCCAACAAGAATATTATCCTTTAGTTTGCCTTTGAGGTATTGAACACGATTATTATAATGATAAGACCCTGTGACTGTGTTATTATCCTTTATGTGCAAACGCATAATCCCATATGTTGTTTTATAGCATCCTTTGATGTTTTTAGGATTGTCTTTTGTAACGACATGTTGGTTTACAATATCTTGGGACATAGGCACGGAAGTCATTGAGGAATCCCCATAAAATGAGCCCCAATTAGAGCCGCCTCCAAAGTCAATGGTTCCGTTACCCACATTAATATTAAGCGAATTTGTATCGATTCCTAATCCATTGAGAAGTGTATTTATGATGTCGATTAGAGTAGCGATATCAATTCCATCATCTGGAGGGGGCTCTTCTCCATCATCTGGAGGAGGCTCTTCTCCATTTCCATCATCTCCTGGTCCTTCATCGATACCATCATCGCCAGGCCCATTGCCGTCGTCACCTGGCCCTCCCGCTCCTTCTATACCGGGTTC
>JABDCW010000054.1 GCA_013287905.1 Chlamydiota bacterium
TCCGTTTCCATTTCACGAGTGATAAATGGTCTTATTAAAAGATGAGGATTTGGCAATTTCCCTCCCTCCCTAGCGAGTTTTCCTAATAAAAAATCAGCTCGTGATAAAGCATTTACTAATAGAGTATTCCAGTTAATCTTAGGTGGCAAGGGATTGGGCACAAAGGCCATATATCCGCTTGGAGATTTTATCATTTGTCCAGCAGGTGATTTTATCATGTCCATCTTTTCCTCAAGGTATAGCAATACACTATCGCTTATTATCGAATTTGTCAATATTCGATAATAATAAAGATTCTTATCACCACTTCTGCGAATAAGGCCATTTGTTATTATCGAATTTGTCAATATTCGATAATAACACCACTTCTTATCATCAACGCTGAGCATAAACCGCTCGCCTTTGTTTGCCCTAATCCATCTATTCCGAACGTGATTCAAAAATTGGTTTTTGAATCACGTTCGGTATGGGTTCCCCTGATATGGAGTTTTTATTGATCAGTAAACTTTCTTGTGTTATACCACGATCGGTCTCAAACTTGGAATTTTGACTGGCTGCGACTTCGCCCAATCGATCCTCCTCGTCACCCTTCCCTCCATGGGAAGGGCTTCCTCGTTCGGAACGCAAAGCTTCGATTGTGCTTTGTCTCGCAGAGTCACAATTCCAAGTTTGAGGCCGATCGTGGTATATCTCTTCTAAAAACTAATTGTAAGAGCTAATACAAGGAGATAAATATGACTTTAGCGTTAGACTCAGCCAGAGCAGGTTTTGAAGCACTTTCTTAAGACGTTATGGAGTTTTATAAGAATAAGGATTTGGAACAGAAGGATAGTAAATTAAGTGTTGAGGAATTATCTCGTGAATATGATTTAAACAAAAATTTTAAAGACAGTAAAGAGTGTGTAACTAAAGTAGAAGTTACTTTCAAACGCGTATCCTCTTTGCGTGCAGGAAATAAAAAGCCTAAAATTTTTGTGGCAATACACTTAACAGAAAAAGATTTGGCCGAATTGAACGGGGCCTTTGAAGGTAAAATTTTGGAAACTATTCTAAGACCAATCCCTCAAAGTGAGGAACTTAATTGGTGGGTTGATAAAATTACAGTCAATGGATGGCAATTAATTCACTATAATAGTAATGAAATTGTGTACTGGTAAAACAAGATATATACCGAACGTGATTCAAAAATTGCTTTTTTGCGTCACCAGCGGACGAATTTGAAATATGCAATAACGACCTGGGCGGGCCCTGGCTGCCTTCTTCGCCTCAATTTTTGAGCAGATGCAAAAAATTTATCACTGAAGACAACTATTGGTTATAGGGATAGAGTTGCCTATGATCCCAATAAGCTTACTATCGCTATAAAAAGGCATTTTAGTACTTAAATAGTTTCCTATTCCCTCTTTCGTTTCCACCTTTTCTATTAATGTAATCTGTTTTTGTTGTTTCAACACCTGATTGTCAGTAAACTGTAACCGGGAATAGCTCGATGGCCATAACTCCCGGTCAGTTTTTCCAATGATCTCTCTTCTGCTTCCAAAACCTGAGGCCTGGATAAATTGATGATTGCAGGCCAAATAGATTCCATTTTGATCCTTTATATAGGCATGAGACGGCATTTGCGATAGCGTCAGATCAAAGGCATCATTCACCCCTCCATACTGATGCAGTGGTTCCCCTTGAGAACAATTAAAGAAATATCGACATAGTTCGTAATCGCTGCATGCACGCAAATTCTTCAGCTGGGGATCTTCGGGATGTATCTTAGCATAGTGATGATAGATCAACATTTGTGCCCATGGATCGAGTTGATACACAGTTGACTTTCCATTGCCCCTTGTCAGAGTTTCCTGATATTTAAGGGCCATCAATGAAGCTAAAAGCAACCCGGCTCTGGTTGGCCATATTTTTTCAGGAGTTACCGAATGGATGGTATTTTGAAAGTTGATGGGAAATCCGCCTCTAAGCAGACTGATCGCAGATCCATAATAGTTGCGATAAACGACTGTCTGTAAAACATCGGGTGTACAATACCTTTGCCTAATTTGTTCCTGACACTTATGGAGAAGATAGTTGAACTCTAAATCCTTAGAGCTTGCACTGAGAAGCCACTTGGGGTTGAGACTATAGTGTAAAGCATCAAATACAGCCTGGTTTGCTGTTACATCAGTTCCTGTACATCCGATGATGACATCAACTCCGGATACCAGGACAACTGCATTTGACAAATGAGTCACTGCAGAATTCCCGGGAACACTGTTTATTTTAGGATCATAAACACTGATTTGAAATTCCCTTGACCCAAGTTCGTTTGCAATCGCAAGGCCCATCACTCCATATCCTATAATCCCAATACGTGGTTTACGCCCAAGCTGTGATGCGATATCATCAAGAGAACCGTTGGATAGAATCCGAATGATTTCCTTTGCTACCCACTGGTACTCAAACCGATTTTTAATTTCGCTGCCTGCAACATTAATAATTGGAAGGGGTAGACCCTGGAAAAACGTCCGGTTTGAACCCCCTTTCGTTTGCTCTATCCCTGCGAGAAAATGCCCATCTGACCGGCACAACCGATAAATCTCATTGGGAATGTTTAACAATAAATCTGCTCCGTCATCAAGAACGATAATCGATTTAATTGAATTGTTTTTAATTATGTGCAGAGCATTTCTCCAGATCTCGTGGATATCTTTCACTATACTTTCATTATATAAACCATAACCTGTAGGTTCCTGACATCCTACATGGGTGTATGCTAATTTTTTAAAAGCCTTGATACAGATTTGACTATCTGAGTATAATTTGCTCCCTACTACGGCGTGCTGTAAACCTAATCTCTTCATGACCCGGAACATATCTACCGTTGTCCCAAGCATGTGCTGCATGCCCACTACGAGGCAGCCTTGAAAAGGATGGATATTTTTTGGAAAATACTCTAGAGAAACTTTAAGAAGCTTTCTGTATGCAGAAAAAGTATTGGTTTTGCCAGCAACCAAAACTTCATTTTCAAAGGCATTTATCATGAGAACCTGTTCAGAAGTCTATTTTTTCAGCGGTTGACGGGCAGTTCGTCCATTGACAATTTTTCATATTTTTCCAGGGAAGTAATTCATAAAAGGGGTTGATCAGGGTGAATTTGAAGTAAAAATTTTTCCGCAGGGATACACAGTATCTTATCGATTACACATGGGATTTTTCCTCGATAAACCACTATCGTCTGTGCTTCAGGATATTCTTCTTTAAATGCTTTGATGCCTCTTAAGTCCTTAGGAAATACTTTAGGTGAATTTTTTACTTCTATCCCCCAAAACCCGCGATGACCATAAACTACGAAATCAACTTCTTGTCCAGATTGCGTTCTCCAAAAAGAAAGGAAATGCCTATCAAGTTGTATATCACACCAAGCCTTTAAATGCTGACCTATCAGTCCCTCAAGAGCTACGCCGTCTGTTTCCTGAGAGTTATCCAGGGGGCCTTGCGGTCTTAAATAACGAAAGACTCCTGTATCAAAATAATAAAATTTCGGATGGGAAGTCAGCTCTCTTTTAGCCCTCTTTGTAAACACGGGAAGGGTAAAAGAAAGAAGAAAATCACCTAGAATGGTAAGGTAACTTTCAACTGTTCGTCTTGAAATGTCACATTCTCGCGCGATGTTTGTCGCATTGATAAGGCAGCCGTGAGAGAAACTCATGACTTCTAAGAAGCGTGCGAATTCCCCCAGATTTCTTATTAACCCTTCCTCTTGAACTTCCTCTTTAAGATACATGCCTGCATAGCCCCGCAAGAGAACAAGAGGATCGGATGCGTTCCAAACCAGGGGAAGAAGTCCGAAATTCAATGCTTTTTCTAATGAGAATAAATTTGCTAATTCGGCAGCAAAAAAAGGATACATATGACATAGAGCGGCTCTACCACCGAGCAAATCTCCTCCATCCCGCTTTATTTTTCTCGCACTAGAGCCTGTCATAACAAACTGAAAGCCCCTTTTTTCTTCGAGAATTGAGTGTATTAATGGAAGAAGAGTGGGAATCCTTTGTATTTCATCGATGACTATAGTTTTTTTTTCGGGAAAAGCGAGAAGAAGGTCTCTCAAACGCTCCGGTTTAGCCAGATAATTTCGAAAATCTTCGGGTTCTAAGAGGTTTAACAAAAGGGCGTCCGGATAGTGCTCTTTTGTCCATGTAGATTTTCCAGTTCCACGTGCTCCAAATAGAAAATAACTTTGATCTTTTGGTGGCCTAAAAAATCGCTGAATGTTTTCTATCACTGAGTGTTCCCTCTGTAAAATATTTACTAGTTACATTTTACCATAAAAATCTATTTCGTCAATTAAATTAATGGAAAACGCGAGTAGTTCGTGCAAAATATTGTAATATTTGCACGAACTACTCGCGTTTTCCGAGGTCGTCTTGAACCTTAGTCGAGACGACCTGGCTACTTTGTAAAAACTTATCCCTCGCGTTAGATTCTGAACGGGTTCTTAGAAGTCTATTTCGTAAGCGATTGACTGTCGAAATTTCGTTTTTTGACAAATTTGTCAAAAGCGTTCCAAAGCTCCGGATGATATGTCGTATGATCAGCATTTTTTCCAATAATGGCTACAGTATGGCCATTTCCATTCGTGTTTTGCCATCTTTTGATAAATTCAGCGTCATCTCTATTGCCAAGAGCGCTATCGCGATAAGCAAAATAAAGAAAGCAGTTCACCGAAAGACCCTGCAATTCTTTTATATTTTCGATAGGCACCATCCCATTTTTCCTTGCGCGTTGAGCCAGCATACCCATTTCAGGACTGCCAAAAGTGTCTGCAATTTCATCAAATGATTTTAACGGAACCTCCAAAATCACACTTCCGTTTTGTATTGACTGAAGGATTTTTTGCTTTTCCGCGTGAGCAAGCCCCAAATTTTGCAAATGTTTGTCGTAACGGTTTCCATTTAGTACTGCCAGAAGGTTAATAATGGCTCCTCCCCCGGCTGAAAACCCGTATAAATGAATTTTATCCGCTTTTCCCTCTACTACACATTTTTTTAATACAAATAAGGCAGGAGCGATCTCGTCAAAAGTCCCAAAAGTTGTCTTTATGCTGTCTTTATAACGTGAACCATGATCGGGAAAGTTAAAGGCAACAATATGATAAGGGATGACGGGATTTGCTCTCATTATTCCACTAAGAGTAGAATCACTCCCCATTCCATGCATGCAAATGAATAGTTCCTCATCTACTTTAACAGCCGGCAAAATTTTTACCTGTAAATCATAATGAAAGGGATTTTGGATTGTTTTGAAAATTTGCGTAAGGGTATCGGCATTGGCAGCTTCTATATTACCTGCGAACCAGTTGAGCAACACCCCAAACAATAAGAGTATAGATGTTATGGATTTCATTTTATTTTTCTGCAGCTTCATGGGACATAATGTATTCAAATCCTGTGTAAATCTCAGGACTGTAACCTTCGTGCATGTATGATGAAGGAGAGAAACCCAAGGCACTATAAAGCGCCTTGGCTTCTTCATTTGCACGCCTGGTGATGACAACGAATCTGTTACATTCTGAAAATTGATCAAACAGGCTGCGAATTATGGAAGAGGCTATTCCCTGCCTCTGGTATGGAGGATCAATAGCTAACTGCGCCAAATAAATTTCTTCGGGATACTTCGCTGTATCGATGATTAAAAAACCTACAATTATGTCATTTGCTTTTGCCGAAAGCCATAAGCTGCTTTGAGAGCTTTTATATTTGTCATAAATTTTGTCAAAAGCACCATCCAGCCACTGGACCATTGCTTCTCTTGAGGGTTTGCCCAAAACATCCAATGGAACCTTGCTGTAGCATTTTACAAAGGCATCTAAAAAGACTTTCTTAGATTCAGGACAGCTGGGTTCATCCTCCCAAACATAGGCAATCCCATTTTTTTGAAAATCATGCTGCTCTCCATAAGAAATTTCAGCAATAAAGCTTAAAAATAGAGTCAAAGCCACAATTAATCGTATGTACATGGTTCATCCTTTAAAAAAGGATAAATATAGTGCATGTTTCTTATTTTAACAAGGACTACAGACAAAGATGGATTCAGAAAAGATTCAACACGAAGACACAAACATCGTTTTACGCATAAGTTTTTCTTGACCCATAAGGGCTGATTGCGCCTGAAAGGCGCTTAGAGATCCGTTGGACCTCAAAAACCAATATACCGGAATGTAACTTTACAATGCCAATAAAGAGCAACCGCGGAAGCGGCGACAGAAAATTGGATATTATTCATTTTCCCCTTTAACGTTTTTCGATTTACAAGCCTCTAATAATCTCCATTCAGCGCGGTTTACCTCGTCTTGAGTGGATTCAGGATTATTCTGGATTTTTTTCCAGGATTCAAACTTATCTTTTACATCTGCAAACCAATTGATGAACCTTAACCTATCCTTTTCACCGGGAAACTCAAATAAACGATCAAAATCAATTTTTCTGAATGGATTAGCCGTCAATTTAAATTTGTATTTCTCATAATTGAGCTCGATAAATTCTTTTTTAATACTTTCCGCTTGCTCCTCTACATCTTCAGATGGTAGTTCCGCCATCTTCTCGACTGGCAATTTCTCTTTTGCAGCTGGCAGTTCCTTTTTCGCAGCTGGCAGTTCCTTTTTCGCAGCTGGCAATTTCCCTTTTGCAGCTGGCAGTTTCTCTTTTGCAGCTGGCAGTTCCTTTTTCGCAGCTGGCAATTTCCCTTTTGCAGCTGGCAGTTTCTCTTTTGCAGCTGGCAGTTCCTTTTTCGCAGCTGGCAGTTCCTCTTTCGCAGCTGGCAGTTCCTCTTTCGCAGCTGGCAGTTCCTTTTTCGCAGCTGGCAGTTCCTCTTTCGCAGCTGGCAGTTCCTCTTTCGCAGCTGGCAGTTCCTCTTTCGCAGCTGGCAGTTCCACTTTTCCGGCGGGCTTTATTGAAAGTGCCTTGTCTATGCACTGTTTAGCATACCGATCAAGATCAGCAGGAAATTCCTTCCCGGAATGTTCTTTTTTATATTTATCTTTGATTGATTGCACATATTTATCAACCCGATCTTTGTCCGTACCACATTTTCTTATGTTTTCTGCTATACTCTCATAAGCATTGGCTTGGTCTTCGAGATCCTTAATGACCAAAGCCCTGTCAGAAAACGAAAATAGAGTAGCAATCGCCCTATACCAGGCATTTCCGATCTTTGGATTTTCCTCATGTAATTGTTTGATTGCAATTGCCAAATTTTTAAGCAAATTAGGATTTTTAAGTTCTTCTTCTTTTGTTAGCAGTTCCATTGCCCTTCGGACGATATCATTTAATTTTACAATTCCTTTCTCTCCCTGGGTCTCTCCCTGGGGCATTTTCTTTGCATTGATCTGGAATGCACGGGACATTCCTGCGGAGGTCGCCTCCATATTTCTCACCAGATTCAACAGATCTTCACCACTAGCTCCACGTATTTTGTCGCCAAGAGGATTAGTCATAAAGCCTCCTCTAAAAAATAAATATTATTTTTTAATTTTAATACACATTTTGCAATTTATAGTTTACTATCATTATAATTAGTATTATATAAAATAATTATTTAAATATAAAATATTTTATATTTTAATATAGAGTAATGACGCTGGTGATTGCTCACTAGTGAAAAATACTCACTATTGAATACTATTTGCTTTCACATGTACATATGTCTCATCCCAGGAAAATCAAATTATGGAGTCAATATGCTCAATTATACCGATCCCGTTTATGAGATTGTAGAAAAAACTTCTGGCATCAGGCGGGTAGAGGTCGATGTAACATACTGTAAATCAGAGACAAATGAAGAAGAACGGATAAAGATTTTAGATAAAGAAGCAAAAGAAAATTCGCTTTTCTCCATGGCCTTCGTGCAAAAACTCGCTAATGATGGCGATAAACATGCCAAAGAAATCCAGGCTATCTATCATGGGTATAAGCAATATATGGAGAATGGTGATTTTACAGCCTTAAAAAACATCTGTAACCGAATACTTAAGAGCAAAAACCCCTACACTTTTCCAAAAGATGCTGCCCGCTATCTGTTAGCCCTGATGGCAAAGCAGCCGGTCGATCCCCAATTAAAAAAGGCAAAAAATCTTCTGAATAAGCTTATCCCTGGCCTTGAGAAAACATTGAGTAAAGCTCCATGGCAAAAAATAGATAAGGAACAAAAAATCACTATTCCAAAAAGGAAAGGTTGTAAACACAATGCCTTCCCCGATCTCATCAAATTTGGAAACGCTTACTATGCTGCCTACCGCGAGGCCAAGTCACATGTCGGCTATGGGGATTTAGGTGCTGTCCGCATACTAAAGGGGTATTATGAACCAAAGGCCAAAATCTGGAAGTGGAATAGCATGCAGCTTTTAAAAGATGCTGCATACGACTTGCGCGATCCGAGATTTTTTGTCGATCATGAAAATGCCTTACGAATCCTATGCGGAGGCTCTCTTATCGATGAAAACGATGAGACAATTTCCATGGCGCCCCATGTGGCTGCTTTAAAAAATAAGCGTTGGCATATGGAAAAGGCCATTGTCGATCCATCTGCTAATGGGACAAACGGGCAATGGATTTGGCGTGTGACGTGGAACTCTTTCGATAATTGCGGATATGCCTTTTCCTATAGCGAGAAAGCGTTTAGTCTTGTGAGGACTCTTGATGGCAGGACGTTTGAAAAAGTGACGGAAATTACTTTTGACAATGTAACTGAAGCCTCTGAGGCGACAATTCGGTTCAAGGCAGATGGAACGGCTGTTGCACTCATTAGAGCCCGCAGGAATGGCGTCATTGGGATTTCAAATCCCGCACATGATTACCGGATATGGAAATTTCATGTTATTCCCTTTCGGATAGGGGGACCAAACTTTGTATTTTCCCATGACGAAAAGTCGATGTGGGCAGCCACCCGCCATTTTTTTCTTCATCCTGATAACGATATAGAGGAGGCGACAATTCTAGCTTCCATGGATCAGAAAGAACTCATTCCCAGCCTTAAGTTAAGAAGCTCCTATGACAGCAGCTACCCGGGGCTTGTTCTTGAGGAAGACGGCTCTTTGACTGTTCTCTATTATTCCAGCACAGTAAAGGGCGCCAGCAGCCTTTATATCACCCGCGTATTGCCAAAGGTTTAGGGACTTTGCAACTGCACATAACATTGAGGTAAAGATCAGGGCGAGGACGCCCATATAACGCTCTTCCTTTTCCTTATGTAACGCAATGAGCAAGTTTTAAAACACAGAGGCACAGAGGAACACAGAGAAAGCTTTCTTTATTGCTGAATGCAAAAAAAGAAAAGCACTTGTTTTTATTACATCGCGAAAAAATAGCTTCTTAAAGGTAAGAACCTTATTAACTTTTTCTCTGTGTATCTCTGTGCCTCTGTGTTTAATTTTTTTAGCGAAACTCTCACATAGCGTTATTTACAGACAAACACCGCGAAGCAGCAGGGCAACTGGCTACCCTCCTTGCTAAAGCTTTATGAGCAGCTGCTAAGTTCTAAGGACTTTCCGGCAAAGTGATCGAATAATACCGTTTAAGAAGAGCATTTAATGTTAAAAGTTCATCTTTATATGGATCCTGAAGCGTTCTCACGTCATAGCTATATTTAGCTCGGAAATGATAGGCATAGTCTTCAATTTTATGATTATTCTCCAACCATCCGGCATGGGTGGGATAATCCCATCGTTGAGCACTTTTAAAGGGAATTTTATTCTTATGGCAAAACAAACCGATAAATACGTCATCGGGGATTTTTTCTTTAAATTCTTCAAGCTTGCCATGCTCTTTAATCAATAGCTTGACAACATCCTTTGAAAAAATGATCGCGGCCCCGCTAATGAAGGGAACATATACAAGATCCCGGGAAAACTCCCAGCCTGCAATGTTATACATGGAAATGCCGCTGTAGCAATTTTCCTTAGGCAGTTTTTCTATATGGTTTTTTAAATTTTTGTAAGGAAAAAAGGAGGACAAATTTGTCCGTAGTATATAGTCAAACTCATCTAAACGTCCCTGCAGGGCCTCCATGCTCATGATTGTCTTATTGATAATTCCCGGAGACAAACCCTCTTTTGTTTTAACAATGATTTCATTTTTTTTGATTTCATACGGGGTGGGAAGATCGGGGTTTGCACGTATAAAATAGGCTTCAAAATGCTTTGGGTCGCTGTTCATATAGGCCTGCCAGATCCTCTGCTGCTCCCTGTAGACAGGCTTATCGTCCGTTGCAATGATAAGAATCAACGTTTTTGGTTCCTTAACATCCTCTGAGATGAGATCGCAACAAAATATTACACAAAAAAACAATAGAAACGCGTTTTTCTTCATATATAACCACTCCATAAAAAATAGCCATTATAAAAAAATTAGATTATTATTCAAGCAAATATTTTCAAAATAATCTTAAGTATGCTATTGAATATGCCTTATGAAAGAAGTCTAATTTTATGGATGCACCGATGGATCTAAAAAAAACTTGGCCTTCCATTGGAGTGATCATCGCCGCGATGCTCCTTATCACAGGTTGCAGTCGAGGACCTCGTGCAGGGAT
>JABDCW010000055.1 GCA_013287905.1 Chlamydiota bacterium
CTTCGTTTATTGCCAAGTGCGGTTGGAAGTACTGTTTCCGTCTTATCTTGTCTTTCGATTGTTTTGGAATCAGTGCTAAGCTTTGCCATAGCTGAACCAAATGGACGGAAATCGTTCACCAAGGTTTGATCAATTAAAATATTGCGATCTGCAAGATATAGAATACGTTTCTTTTGACCAGCTTTCCAGAGTCGCCAAATTATCTGAAAGGCAGTATAGGTCTTTCCTGTTCCAGTAGCCATGACAAGTAGGATGCGGTTCTGGTTTTTAGCAATTGCCTCAATAGTGGTGTTAATGGCGTTACATTGATAGTAGCGTGGACACTTGCCGCTTCCATCATCGTAATAGTCCTGTAGAATAATCTGTTCAACTTCCTGGTTTAAATCTTTCCAAATGCAATATTTTGACCAGAGCTGAGCCGGAGAAGGAAAGTCCTCTATGGAAAGATAAACTTCTTTCTCAGTACTTATGGTAGTTCTGTCATGGAAGACAAAACCATCGCCATTTGATGAAAATACAAAAGGAATATCAAGGGTGCATGCGTAGTCAAGAGCCTGTTGCATACCATCACCAACAGAGTGCTTGTTATCTTTAGCTTCGATAAGGGCAATGGGGATATTAGGTTTATAGTAGAGAATGTAATCTGCGCGTTTTCCTTTCCCTCTCGAAATTAACTTTCCACGAACTATTATCCGACCTTTTGTGAAGCTAACCTCTTCACGAATTTGCGAGTGTATATCCCAGCCAGATTTTTTAAGTGCAGGTGTTATGAACTTTGTGCAGACATCTCGTTCCGTGAGTACCCCTTTATTCATGATGAAAAAAAACTCTAGCTTGTAAATGGTTTAATATAAGTATAATATATCACATATATATTGAACTCAAGACTTTTAAATCTTTAATCACAAACAAAGTAAGGTTAACAAACAGAAAAACATAACTTCAAACAAACACTAGCATTCATCACCATCTCCTTTTTCACAGATATATGCTTGATTAGGGGAGTTCTCGTCTTCGGGAAATAAGTATTTTAGTGTCCCTTTTTTAATCATTGGCGTAAGATGGCTCCTGACAAAGTGTTTTTTATCCTTTTTTTTCAGTCTCTCTACTAATTGCTGCGCCATTCATGTTTGACATGCACAAAATTTTTGAATCGCCGAACGTAAGTCTTTTTTACTGGAGCGTATGTTGGATATTATTAATTAATATTTGTAGATCTTTTGGGAGTTTTTCAATTGGAAACACACCGGTATACGGGTGTGTGTTTTGGCCTAAACCATTATATTTTAAGATAAAAAGAATCAACAAATCGACAAATGACGTTTTGTTGATCAAATTTGATCAACACAAAAACGATCAACAAATCGACAAATGACATTTTGTTGATTGATTTTATGTAAGCAAAAGCTTATGATGAGATTCAAAGAGGAGCAGTAACAATGAGTCTTTCCAAATTCATTGGTAGAGAAGCCGAAATGGCTAGGCTTAAGGGGTTATTAACTTCACGAAGTGCAAGCCTTATCGTTGTCCGTGGGAGAAGAAGAATTGGCAAAAGCAGACTTCTTGCAGAATTTGGAAAAGAACTTAGAAGTCTCTTTTTCTCCGGAATTCCTCCAGCCCCGAAAACAACTGCACAATCACAACGCAATGAATTTGCCTACCAATTAGAGAGAGCCGGATTACCTGGCATTAAGCCTGATGATTGGGGCAATATTTTCTGGCATCTATCTAAATATACCGCTGAAGGTCCAGTCTTGATTGTTTTCGATGAAATCTCTTGGATGGGACAGAGGGACCCTAACTTTTTAGGAAAATTAAAAACAGCATGGGATATGTATTTTAGCAAGAACCCTCAATTAGTTCTCGTGCTTTGTGGGTCCATCTCCTCTTGGATCGAAGAAAACATTTTGAGTAGCACTGGTTTCGTAGGTAGAATTTCAATCGATCTAATTCTTGAAGAGCTGCCTTTAAATGTCTGCAATGCTTTTTGGCATCCAAAAGAAAAACGAATTACCGCATATGAAAAATTTAAACTGTTGTCTGTTACTGGAGGGGTTCCGCTTTATTTAGAACGGATTAAACCAGAGCTTCCTGCAGAACAAAACATTCGAGATCTTTGCTTCATGCAAGGAGGCTTATTAGTACGAGAATTCGATGAAATATTTTCAGATCTTTTCTCTCGGAAAAATGCGAGTCACAAAGAGATTGTAGCTTGCCTTGCAAATGGCCCTAAAGACCTTGGCCAGATCTGCAAAGAATTAAAAAAAGAGCTGGGGGGAGGTTACAGCAGGCATTTAGACGATCTTGTAAAAGCTGGATTTGTCCAGAGGGATTTTACTTGGAGTTTAGATAGCGGCAAAGAAAGCAAATTGAGCAAGTACCGGTTAAGTGATAATTACCTCCGTTTCTACTTGAAGTACATCGCTCCAAACCGCTCAAAGATAGAAAAGGGAGCTTTTACAAATGCAGCATTAAGCCGCTTTCCTGGATGGGAATCCCTCATGGGATTACAATTTGAAAATCTCGTGGCCCACAACCGCAAGGCGCTTTGGAACCTCTTAAATTTATCCCCAGATGAAATTGTTATGGATGGTCCATTTTTTCAAAATCCTACAGCTAGACAGGCTGGATGCCAAATTGACTATTTAATTCAGACGCGTTTTCATAATCTCTATCTCTGTGAAGTCAAATTTTCCAGAAATCCTATAGGACAGAAAATAATTAATGAAATGGAAGAGAAAAGGAAACGCTTGAAGATACCAAAATTTTGCTCAATTCGTCCGGTACTAATCCATGTAAATGGAGTGGAGGAGAGCGTTTTAGACGAGGGGTATTTCGACAAAGTAATCGATTTTAGCCAGCTTTTAGAATAATTCTAAATAACTTATTTTAACTTTCCAATTAAGGTGAAAAATCCGTAGCAATGCAGCTACTCAAATTCAATTCAGCTAAATTTTATTGTTTTTTGCCAGATGCCAGTAAAATTGCCCATAAGGTGTCAAGCTGCAGCTTTTTTCATTCATTGCTGCATAATAAAGATGATCCTCTCCGTCAGGTTTTACAATACCTTGAGCTCTACATCTTTGCAGTTTTTCAAAAATTATTTCGTTTGGATCACCTTTAGGATGTTCTGTGGGTTCAAAAGACCTGTCCAGTTTAAGGGTTGCCGTAGGTGAAGGAAATAGGGCACATAGGCTTCTTAAAATGTCAGGATCAATTTTTGGCTTGCATCTCCTCAAAATAGTTGATTTTGACATATGAGCTTTAAAAAGAGGTCGCTGCTCCCATGCCCCAAAAACAGGCTCTACATGTGCGTAAACACTCGCTGTTGTAACAATTCCCAATAAATTAGCAGCCCCTCCTCTCAATGCATCGCAAACAAGAGAGGTAAACAATCCACTTCCTTTGGCTTCTACCGATACTTGATCAGCTCGACATGCCGTCAGAATAGACACACCCTCCTTAATCACTACTTTATTTTCTATTTCAGGTAAATTGCCGAAGAAGCCGCTAAAACAACAATCCAACATTATAATACATTCTTTTATTCTGGAAGCATTGGCATACTTTAAAATGTCAGACATTGAAACACCCTCATTATATTTTTTCGCATCAGGTGTTACAATATAACCTCCAAGATTATTTGAGGTTCCATGCCCAGAGAAATACAAAAAAGCAGCATCGGCTTCACCTTGAAATAACTTCTCTATATCTTCCTGCAAAGTCGTTTTTCCAATCTTATTCTCAGAGGAAATAATTTTTTTACAGTCAAAGTTTGGTGTGCCGTCTTCATTATTTTTTATTAAATTATAAATTTTGTTCGCATCATTAATGCACCCTTCTAAAGGGGCACTGTCATAATGGTCTATGCCTACAATTAAACCTCGTCTCATGATCTTAAATTCTTACCTTCTTTCATCATTTGTTGAATCGCTGAAGCAATGTTATCCCATTTCCAGAGTATGGTTCTATTTCTATTCAATCCTATGGGTAAATCAGATAACGCATCTGCTCCATCTACGTAAACACCAAAGAAAGGAAGGTTAGCATTACTTGCCATCATAATCTCTTTTTCAACCCCTCTAGCCGTCCGCATACTCCTTCCCACCAACACAATCATTAGATTACATTGATTGATCTTCTGTTGAATGAGTTTTTCCCATTGATTTTGCGGCAACGAATTTTTTGAAGACCAATCTTGGATGGAAAAGGGGGTTCTTAAATTTTTAGCTTGTCCAATAAACAGCATTTTATGGGATTCATTGTTATCAAAGTCAAAGCTAACAAAAGCTCTGGGATCGGACATTCATTACCTCATACTTCAGTATCATCATATGATTAAAAAAGTTGGACAGGGGTTGGACAAAATTATTCTCAACAAAAAAGGGCTTAAGCTGGTAAAAGCTTAAACCCTTGCAATTAAAGATGCTCAGAACTGGATTCAAACCAGCATGGGATTGCTCCCAAGGGATTTTAAGTCTCCGAGTCCTTCGTAATGCTACATAACTCAGTCTAACTTCTCGAGAAGGAATATAGCAGACAATCAAGTTTCATGACATCAAAATATTAGCGTATGTTATAGGACGTGGCGAATGTACTGGCCCTGGAGTGGCCCACAAAAAGCCTGCTGCTAACTTTAATAATTCACAGGCCGTTTATCAAATATTGTAGGAGGAAACAGGTATTCGCAGGTTATTCCCTGTCCCTCCAAAAAAGCAGCAACCTCTTCTTGCGATCCTGCCGGCAAAATCAGCTTAATGAAAACCTGTTTACCTGTAGTCAGTTGACGCAACTCCCAAGATAATCCCAGATCAAACCGAAAATCCATCTGTGCAATATAGACAGCGTCCTGTCGCTTCGGCTTCGGATCTAATGAATTATTCATGTGCGCTTTTGGATGCACCATTAACGGCAAGCCGCTATAAGCTGTTTTTGGATTCAAGACAAGCACATCGCGCAAAGCTTCAATGGTATGAGAAAAGGGTTTTGTCAAAAGTACCGGGCCTAAAACTGTTTGTCTAACAATAAATAGAGCGCCCTCTTCCTTCTCATCACGCTTACAATTTGCAAAATACAAACCGACCCTCCAGTCGTATGAAAAATCGACAAAATTTGTCCCTTTTGGATCTACATCATTAATGTATTCAGCATCTGGGTTTTGTTGGTGATGTCTGTGATATTCGAAGTAAGGGTCTATTCCCTGAGGCTCCGTCTTTAAAAGATCCGGATTCAGTTGGACTGCATCAACTTTTTGCAACCACAATTTTGCAAGATAGTGCTGCAATTCAACATCATCCCAAGCTTGCTCGGGATATTGCTGCGTAATCGGCAGTTTCAGCATTTGCTTAAGGCTTCTAGAGAACGTTGAATCCATAAGCCAATCAATCTGGCGATGCCCTCTGAATAAACATGCCTCTTCTAAACTATCTTTTATGTGATTGAGTTCCGCCAAAAAATCCTTAAAACTGCCAGGCCTCCACTCATAATTATTTAGTGCAACTTCCGTTTTACTTAATAAGGGTGTAGATATCATTTTTCCTCATTGTCTTACTTTTATTTTTTCCCAGACACAAAAAGTCAAGGCTTTGACCCAGACTGCTTTCGAGCTCCAAATACATAGATATTGCACAATAACACAAGGTGTGTTAACGTGCAAATATATGTTATCGAGGAAAAATGAACAGGTTGCATGAAAGTTTAAAAGCCTATCTCAATGAAACTCTCAATGTGATAATCGAAACTCATCCCTATGAGAATCAAAACAGTCTGCCCTTTTTTCTGTCAGATGCCTACATTTTTTTGGAAATTTCTTTATTTAATCAGCCATGTTTATTGATGATAGCTAAAGAAAATAAAGATATTACTCCAGGCATGATTCGAAAACATTGGGAACAAGTCGAAAAAATTTGGGATGGGTCAATTATTATTTATGTTCAATCAATTTTATCCTCTTTTAACCGCAAACGCTTAATTGAGCAGCATATCCCATTTATCATTCCTGGAAATCAGATGTACTTACCTCATTTTGGCATTGATCTGCGTGAACATTTTCGAAAAATCCACACTAAAAAACAGAAATCCTTCAGCCCTGGAACACAAACGGCAGTCATTTACGCGCTTTTGCGCGAAACAGATGAAAAACTAAACCCCTCCGAGCTTGCCGACAAGCTGGGTTATACTCTCATGACAATGACAAGAGCCCTTGATGAACTTCAAGCCGAGAGGATAGGCGAATTTCTTCGAGAAGGACGAGAGCGTTATTGGGTTTTCTCAAACAAGCGTTCTCTCTGGGATCAGGCTAAGCCTTTTTTGCGCAGCCCCATCAAAAAACGTGTTTGGATAAATAATCATCAATTTAAAACATTAGCAGGATTGAGTGCCCTTTCACATTTTTCACTGCTAGCCCCCCCTTTTCTCCCGGTTTTTGCCGTTGGATACAACCAATGGGTTGAGCTGAAACAATCAGACCTTGAGGTATTACCCATATCGGAAGGAGCTTCTTCAGAATTAGAAATTTGGAATTACAATCCCGAACTTTTTGCAAAAGATGGGGTAATCGACCCGTTTTCATTGTTTTTATGCTTAGAAGAGAGTGGAGATGAAAGAATCGAATCGGCTTTGGAAGACATGATGGAGAAAATTAAATGGTAATCGGCCTCAATCGTTTTAGACAACATTTCGCTCCCTATGCAAATCAATATGTTTTAATTGGAGGCACAGCTTGCATGGTCATAATGCAAGAATCGGGGTTGGATTTTCGCGCCACAAAAGATCTGGATATTGTGTTATACGTAGAAGCGCTTAATTTCGACTTTGCGTCTGCTTTCTGGAAGTTTATAGAAGAAGGGGGATATCAAAACCGTCAACGAAGCACGGGGAAAGAAGTTTTTTATCGTTTTGCAGCGCCTGCCACTAGCGATTACCCTTCAATGATCGAACTTTTTTCACGAGTTCCCGACAATGTAAAATTCTCAGGCAAAGGCCATTTAACACCTATTCCGATCAATGAAACTGTCGCTAGCCTTTCAGCTATTTTGTTAGATGATGATTATTACAACTTCATTCATCTAGGCAAACAGCAAATAAATGATTTATCTGTCTTGGATGCTGTTCACTTAATTCCTTTAAAAGCACGCGCATATATTGACCTCATGGGAAGAAAGCAAAACGGAGAAAACATCGATGAAAAAGACATCCGAAAACATAAAAATGATGTCATCCGGTTATACCAACTTCTCTCAGCCAATAGTCGAAAAGAATTGCCTCTCCCCATTAAAAATGACATGAGCTCCTTCTTAAATGATATAAAAAACGACAAAACCATTAACTGTAAAAATTTAGGCTTAAAAAATGTCGATGCACACAGGATCATAGAAATTCTTGGGGGGATTTATGGCATTTCTTTTGATGTTTAGCTGCGGACAACCCTATATAGAAACCCTTAAAATATGAAAAAGCGCAAGATTAAATATACTGACGAACCGATCGGAAAAATTCGAATTGTGGATAATTTCTTACCGGAACCTAAAGATCTAATTTTAAAGGAAGAGACAGCAAAAATTACGCTTACTTTGACGAAGTCGAGCATTGACTTCTTTAAATCTGAAGCGGCAAAACACCGGACGCACTATCAAGCAATGATCAGGGAATTAATCAATCAATATGCTGCTCATTATAAAGGTTCCATTCCGGCTAAAAAATGAGATTTTTCTCAAAAAACGTTCCAAATACGAAACATTTATTGCGAAATGTCTTAAGATTTGAGGAAAATGGAACATTTATTCTAAGGAAATTCAATTTTCACAGCTGCCAGTAAAAGGGGAAACCTCTTCTATTTGTATGGATGATTCTTTTCGCAATATTCTATAAATTGCTCAATATTTGGTGACAATAACAAATTACCAGCCTTCATAATATCTTCATCGGACCAATTCCACCATTGTATTTTGAGCAGTGTTTCAATCGTCGCCTGGTCGAACCGGTATTTGATCACCCTGGCAGGATTCCCAGCAGCAATGGCATAGGCGGGCACATCTTTAGCAACTAGCGATCTTGCACCAATAACTGCACCATCGCCAACTGTCACGCCAGAAAGGATGCAAGCGCCGCTTCCAATCCAAACATCATTGCCGATAATAATGTCCCCTTTTGTTTTTGAAAACTTAAAACCTGCTGGTGTCAACAAATCATAAAAAAGGGCATACGTCGTCACCCAGTCTGTTCGATGCTCTCCTCCCATAAGGAACCAGGCGTCTGAAGCAAGGGAACAAAAATTCCCAATCTTAAGTTTGGTGCCCTCTCCCCAATCATTGACATTAGGTTTAGCAGTTCCACGACCTATTTCAATTTCTGAAGAGTTTAAGGAGGTCATTAGAAAAAAAATAATAATGAGAAAATGCATAAAAATTTACATCATTTATTTGTAAAGATTAAAAAAGCTTCATGCCGTTGAATCGACAGAGGCTCTTGAAACACCCCATAATGGAATAAAGAGCACAATGCAAGTGGCAGCGCAACCCATCAGCGTCAGGAAGGCTCCATTCCATCCTCCATGTTGGATCATTAATCCCAAAGGATAACCGGCAGCTGCCGCACCAATATAGGCAATCCATCCAACAAATCCATTAGCTGTTGCGGCTGCCGCTTTATTGCAGATTTCCGAAGCAAACAAACCGGTGAGCATTTGAGGACCAAAGGCACAAAATCCCATCATAAAGATGGTGATGGAGTCCAGTAATGTATAATCTGGCGGGACGAGCCAAAATAGGAAGATGCTGATCAACATTCCTAGCGCAAATAGCGTGCAAACAGGACCTCGCTTTGCTTTGAATAATCTATCGGAAGACCAGCCGGCTGTTATTGCTCCGCAAAGTCCGCCAATTTCAAATATGGAAGCAGTAGCGGCTGATCCAAGTTTGCTATATCCTTTTATTTCATATAAAAAAAGTCCGGTCCAGTCGCTAATCCCCATGCGTAAGACATAAACAAAAAAGTAAGCAATCGCGATCATCCAGATATATTTATTGGAAAGAACATCCAAAAGCAATTCCTTAGTCGATAATTCTTTTTTCTGTTCTTTTGTTGTTTTTTCCTGGTAATCATTCCGGAATTTTTCTATAGGAGGCAAACCTAACGAGGGTGGAGAATCTCTCATTCTATTAACAATGAAGAAGGCTCCTAGTAAACAGACGATCCCGGGGATATACATACCCGCACGCCAATTGAGATGTTGAAGGCTTAAGCCCACAATCCATGGTGTGATAAAGGCACCTAAATTGTGTGCTATATTTACACAGGACCACCAGGTCCCCCTCTCAGAATGGGAATACCAGTTTGTTAACGATCTTGCGCATGCAGGCCAGCCAAATCCTTGAAAGAAGCCATTAACCCCCCAAATAATCATGAACATCCATAAAGAACTGGACAAACCAAAAAAAATATTGCATAGCCCGGTTAAAAATAATCCCAGCGCCATAAAATAACGGGGATTGGATTGGTCGGCAAGGACGCCGCTTACAAATTTGCTAAGCCCATAGGAAATAGCCAGAATGCTGCTTAACATTCCCAACTGTCCTTTATCAAAATGTAAGTCGGCTATGATTCCCGGCATGGCAAACACAAAGCTTCTGCGCGCAAAATAATAGAGCGTATAACCGATCAGCAACGAATAGAAAATACGTGTGCGCCAATGTTTATATTGGATTTTGACAGTTTCCTGATCGGTGATTTCAGGAATTGCCGGAGCTGGACTTAATGCTTGGATCAGCCATTTCATATCAAACATTTCCCTTATATTAAATGAGTAAATCAACAAGTTGATGATCAGGGTTTTGCTTTATAGCATACTGTTTTTCCCAATTCTCGCAAAACAGCACCATCGGGTGTTGTTGCTTATCCTGTACAATGAGAGCTGTCGATGGCTTTTGAAATGCTTTTAAATCGCCTATCAACCACGAACTGCATTGAAAAGGAAGAGGGGTTACCAATGTTTCCACCTGATACTCATCGCGTAAGCGATACTGCATCACTTCGAACTGAAGTTGTCCAACAGCTGCAAAAATTAAATCGCCGCTGTAGTCGAAAGGGCGAAGAATTTGAATAGCGCCCTCTTCACTTAGCTGAAAAATTCCTTTATCGAAAGATTTGCGTTTTCCTACATCTTTAGGAATGATCTTCGCAAAAATTTCCGGTTGGAACTGGGGCAAGGGTTTGAAATTGAATCCGCCAGATAGTGAGATGGTATCTCCTACGGCAAAAACACCTGGATTGATCACACCGATGATATCGCCGGGATAAGCTGCATCGACCGTTGTTCTTTCCCCTGCAACCATCCCATGAGGGCGCGAAAGACGCACATCTTTTTTAAGCCTATGATGTTTAACGACCATGTCCCGGTCAAATTTGCCGGAACAGATGCGCAAAAACGCCATGCTGTCGCGATGACGCTTATCCATGTTAGCCTGAATTTTGAATACGTATGCACTAAAGGGATGGGATACCGGATCGATAGAGACATTTGACCCATT
>JABDCW010000056.1 GCA_013287905.1 Chlamydiota bacterium
CATATGCTTTTCCAAAACTAGATAACGAACAGCCAACCAATATTTGAAATACTCCACATGTGGTGCATAGCTTGGTAAAGCTTGATTATCTAATATTTTTAAACCTTCATCCAATTTTATTGGCAAATCACCTGCAATATATTCAGCATATCCTTCCTCTTTCCAGAGAGATCCAAAGGACGACTGACTGTTTTTATCAAAGTAGGCCATTTTACTTTTAAGAAACCATTTGTTGTCTACGAGTATGTGTATGCATTCGTGAGCTAGAGCGCTTGACAATGTACGCATATGTCCAGCATGAGTATATGAAATATTCGTCTCACAATCAGACTTGTAAAGGAAAATATTTTTGATCAAACTAATAGCCTGTCCAGATCCTCTATCGGGGAATTGTAAAGGAAAAAGGTTATATTTATCGGAGTCACTGCGAAGAAAAATTTTAAATTGCAAGTTTGGATCATAAAAATCAGATTTTCTGATTAACTGATCAACTGTATCTAAAGTTGTATAGATTTGATCTGGAATTTTTTTGTCGTAATAAACATGAAAATTTTTATATACGATTTTGTCGTTGAAATAATAGGCTTGGGGGTAGCAAATAATCAGAATAAATAAGCAAATGGAAGCAAACGATATACAAGCGATATATATAATTAATTTTAAATAAAATCTCATTTTTTTCCTTAGTTCGAGAAATGACTCTTCTATAAGAGACTTATATCATAAAGAATCCAGAAAATCCATTAAGTTTTTGTCGTCGCGCCAATGCTTCTTAGCCTTTTTTCCAACGACTTCACAACATGCAAGAGCTTTGGCTTTCATCTCAAGATCCACCTCAACATAGATATTCGTTGTGTTAATAGAGACATGTCCAAGCCAAGCTCGAATAGTATTGATGTCCACGCCAGCGTGGAGAAGATGGGTCGCTGTTGTGTGCCGTATGGTGTGCGGGCTGACACGCTTTTTTTCTAGAGAAGGGAATTCCTGAATCAATTTCTTAACATATCTCTTAACCAGTGTATGAATGCCAAATCGAGTAATGGGTTCTTTGCGTCTGTTAAGGAATACATTTCCATCTTGTCCCCTTCCCTCTATAAGAGAGTTCAATTCATTAACTGTATCATGCCAAAGAGGACAGCGGCGTAATTTATCCCCTTTTCCTTTAATCAGTACGATGGAAAAATCTTTTTTTGCATTGTAAGCGATATCGAGGTCCTTAATTTTCAATTGAGCAGCTTCATCTGCACGAGCACCAGTATTATACAAAAATAATAGAATGGCATAATCCCGCCTTCCTTGTTCTGTGGAACGATCTGGAGCGTTAAGTAATGCATCCATTTCATTTTTTTCAAGATAAGTAATAAGAGAACGTGCGATCTTTTTAAATGGAATTTGACGAACCTGTCGACACCACTCAACATGTTCAGGGCTATTAAGGCCGATAAATTCAGCAAAAGCATGAATAGCAGCTAAACGCTGATTTCTAGTTGCCAAGCTGCACTTTCGTTTTTTCTCTATATCCTGTAAAAATTCTTTTATTCCATCTGGAGATAAATCCTCGATGATTAATTGATCAATAGGCTTACGGACTTTTTTGGCTACTTGCGGAAGGTACTGTCGAAATGTATCGCGGTAGCTTTGTTGCGTATTGCGAGATAAATTTTTTATATTAATCAGATATTCCAATAAGAATCGTTTGATCCATGGACTCAAAAAGTTGTGATTATCCATTATTCCCCCTTGCATAATTTTCAAATCTCTTTCCTGCTACCTGAAGAA
This sequence comes from Chlamydiota bacterium, assembly GCA_013287905.1. Taxonomy (GTDB): domain Bacteria; phylum Chlamydiota; class Chlamydiia; order Chlamydiales; family Parachlamydiaceae; genus JABDCW01. Next base: position 1,780 of record JABDCW010000056.1, read on the forward strand.
GATCGTTTGTCATCGTTAAATAAACTGAAGTTGCCGAAAGATAAGTGTGCCCCATATAGACTGAGAGTATAGGTAGAAGTTGTTGAACGTCGGCATTTTCTTGATACCACTGCATAAGACGGTGAACTGCAAAAGTATGTCGAAAGTCGTGGAGACGTGGTTGATATCTAGCATTATCAGTTCTTTTAATCCCAGCTTTTTGGCGTATCCTTAAAAATGCATTTTCGACAGTACTTTGGTTTAACGGTTTATCATCCCTTCCGTAAAAAAATGGCGCATTTTTTTTCTGAGGAAATCCCTTTTTCTTTCGCCATGTAAGATAATCCTTTATTTCTTTCGCCAATTGATCGCCAAATGGAACAAGACGACTCTTATAAAATTTTGTTTGCTCTACGACGATAAAAGATTGGGCAAGATTTACACTACTCATGGTCAGAGATAACGCCTCGTTCAAACGTAAACCTGTGGTATATAGAATTAGCAAAAGCTTGCTCACCATATAGGGTTCAACATGGCTTCGATTTTTTTGGTAGATAAGTGCGGTTTTAAATAGTTGACGTAGCTCTGCGCGAGTGTAAATATAAGGAATAAATGCTGGCGGTCTTTTGGGTAAATTTATTGGCAGCGGTGAGCAATCAATAAAATCTCTGCTAATGGCATATTCGTAAAAACCGAGCAGAGCCGTATGCTTAATAAACCAAGCTGAGGTAACGGGGGCATTTCCATAAAGAAATTCAGCAACCATTTTGGCTGAAACATCCTCTATATTAATGTTATCTCCTACTAGCCTAAAAAAAGCCTTTAAATAAACTCCATTCGTGTGAAATTTCTCACCCAGAGATTTTCTGTAGGCAATATAATTGAGAATTAATGGCTTTAACTTCATATCAAATCACCTATTTCAAAATCAGCAACCTTTCGCAAATTGGTGAGATCCACTTTCGCATAAATACGAGTACTTTCTAGGCTATTATGGCCAAGATGATCGCTGATCTCTTTCAAAGAAATGCCTTCATTAATCAGCCGTGTGGCACATGCATGACGAAGAGAATGTGGTCCAAAGTGCTTTAGATTTATCTCAAGAGGTTTTAGTCGTTTGCTAACTATTTGAAAAAAAGCAGCAGAGCTTAATGGTCGATGAGGAGCTCTTCGTGTTATAAATATCTCTCGGCAATGGCAATTGTTTGGTCTTGCGTTTTGTAAATAATTTAGAATTGCATTACCCACGGTTTGAGATAGGGGAAATTTCTGAGATTTAACATTTTTTTCACGCCGCACATAGAGCACCTCATTTTCCCAATCAAGATCTTCAAGACGAAGTTTTTTTACCTCTCCGCAACGCAAACCATAGACGGAAAGCAGCATTATTATAGCACGGTCTCGAATGTCTGTGGGATGCATTCCTTGAGTACTTTCAAGTAGTCTTTTTACATCATCCCATGTAGGACAACTTGGAGGCGTATCGTGCTTGTAAACACGAGCCATTTTAATGGATTTCGCTAATCCTTTTTGACAGAGGGCTTTTTCTTCAGCGTATGTCAAAAATACGCGTACTGTAGAAGCCTGGGCTTGAATTGTACGTCTACAACAGCCATTAATCCACTGCTTATGTGTTAGAACTTTATCGATATCTAAAACACTAAGCTGGTGCAGCGAGCAATTTTCTTCAACGCATTTGAAGAATTTTTTCAAAGTACAAATTTGACCTTTGATAGTTGTATTGGACAGCCCTTTTTCTTGATTCATATAATCAATGTATTGAGCGATAAGCTTTACAGAAGTTGTAGCCTCGATTTTAGGGTATTCTAAGCGTCCTAGCATATCCAACCACTCGATTGCTACACTTTTAAAACGCATCATTGCCGTTTTTGAAAAGTCTTGATGCCTCATATAAATGTTTCCTGTCGACCTTTTTGACCATTTGTCTGCAGCTTTTTGGATTTCTTTGAGGGTAATTACTTCCTTTTTTTGCAATTTGAGATAATCAATGATGGCTAAAAGATAGTGAGCTATAAAACGAAGAGTGCTTAAAGTAGCTCCATTGTCAGACCAATATTGAAGATATTTTAAACGCTCCTCTAATAGTGGCGCATTGACATGGCTTTTTAGGGCATGACGCCTTTCAAAGATTTTACTAAATAAGGGAATTTGTTCTTCAGGAAGAGGTTCTAACCACCCGAGTTTTTTTAGCCAATCTATGGCATACCAAGTAAAGTGCTCTTCCCCAGATTTGGAAAATGGTGCTCTTTTTTGCGGATGATTGTACTGATAGCGACCCCAATCATTTGCGGCATTTTCTATTTCTTCCAGTGTTATGGTTCTGTAGGTATCCAAATGCAAAAACTCAACGATCCTCAAGAGATAATTTGCAGTATCTTTAAGAGTATTTAGGGCTTTTCCCTGATCAGCCCAATCCTGAATATATGCGAGCCTTTCATGTAGTAATGGAGCATCAAGATGACGCTGCCTGTAAAAAGAGCGTTTAATGAGTTGATCCCACATAACCCACCTCCTATTTTTCTTATTAGCAGAAAAGAAAAATTAGGTAAAATTATGTTGTGTAGAAACTGTGATTTATTGAGAATTTACCTGGGAAAGTAGAATGGACAACACATAAGTGGCTACGCCACATAAGAATTGTTATGTTGTGCACAACATAATAGCTCCACGACAATAAAGCATCGCAGCTTATAATGGTAAAATAGGAGATCAAGGTAAAAATCTTGATCGCCAATTGCAAGATGAATCTGACGCCCCACAAAGGAAAATCCTGCACCGAGTTCAAGTAGAAATTTTTGAACATGATCCAAAAGACCTATTTCTAGCTCACGTTCATCATGTTTATCTCTTAGGGTAAGGAAATCAAAGCAATAGGGGTCTTTTAAAGTTTGATGGGCTAAATCGGATTGAGGAGAGGGGAGTGTGCCCTGGAAATTAGTAATGGCTCTTCCTTCTCGTTGATGCAGGTTGCTATCTAACCAATGGAGTAAGACATTTCGGCTCCAGCCGTTTTCAATCGTTTTATTGGCATACCAGAGTCGATCTTTCAAGGAGTTAAGTTTTTGAAGGAGAAGGATGTTATGACCCCAAGGAATTTGGGCAACAACCTGTTGCCCAATTACAAAATCAGGATATTCCTTAGCAAAATGTACCATATATTTAAGATTTCTAAGGGAAAAACCTTGCATGTCTGGAAAGCTAGTTTTTAAATCTTTTGCCAAATTTTCTATTGTTTTAGCTCCCCATCCCTCACTCTTTTGTTTCGCGTGAACTCTAGTACCTATTTCCCAGTATAAAGTGATTAGCTCACGATTTACAGCAACCGCGGCTTTAACCTGAGAAGACAGGATTTTCTCTTTAATTTCCTTGAGAAAATTTTTGTATTCCTTCGGTGTTACACTTTGTGGCTGTTTAGCTGGACTATAAGTCATTTTCTACCTAATTCTGTGACAGTGCGATCGAAATGTGGCCTTGTTTCTCAGTGAGTCACGGCTGTCACATGTGTCACAACAATATAGCAATAAAACCAGAAAAATGAAATAGTTTTATGCTGATTTCATCCAGTCTAGTGCGTAAATACTACGTAATTGGGCTTTACGCAGCTGATTTTTCTGATGAAAATTTGTGAATGTACCCCACTAAAAACAAAAGGCTTCAGTCGTTAAACTGAAGCCTTAAACTTGATGGAGGTGGAGAGAATTGAACTCTCGTCCCAAGCAAACTCCATAGAGACATCTACATGCTTAGTCCCCTGAAATAAACTAAGTTCTATGCAGGAAACACCATTGAACTTAGCCGCTCTATTTGATCTCGAACTCTATGACCTAAGAGCATCGGCCATATAGCTCATGCCTAAATGATTATCGATAGGTCTTGAAAGCTTAGGTGAACCGTCAAGTTATCGTGCCATTTGCACTGTTAGGTGCAATCAGCAAACTGTCGAATAGGGCCCTTATTGCTTAAGCAGCAGCTAAAGCAAAAGTTTCGTCTTCAACAGTTGCAAAACCGATGTCAGTTTTTGCATTTATTGTTTTGTCGGCTTTTTAGGAGGCCAGCCAACGCCCTCCGCATGCAGTCAATACTTTATTCCCCGGTCGAAACCGTGACACCCCCGAAGTGGTACATCTTTATACTAGCATGCAGGGGAATAAAAATAAAGGAAAAACACGAAAAACACGAATTAACGTGACGGGCAAGTTTTTACAAAGTAGCCAGGTCGTCTCAACTAAGGTCAAGGCCGAGACGGCCTTGTTACATTGGCATAGTACATAGTACTTAGGCATAGTACATAGTACTTACGAAAAACTCGCCCATCGCGTGAATTAAAAGTTTTTGTAGATTTTTGATTTATAAGGAGGTATAATAGAGGGTATAAAATTAATAATTAAGGAGATATATGCGCATTTGCCGAACAACATCAATAGATCAATTTGAATCAATGCTTCAAGATTACCAAAAAGATACAAAATGGACGAAAATTACGCCAGGCGAAGGGGATGTCGAGATTTCTCGCGATATTTCAGGTGCCAAAAAAATGATTTCAATCATAGTTTATGGTATTTTACGTGTGTTAACTCTCAATTCGAATAGAAGGTTCAGGACCGACTATATCAATGCTAAAAATGGAAAAGAGGTTGTTCAATTAACATGTAGCGATGATAAAGTTAAAGCTTATATTGCTAAAATTTTTATACGCAAGGATGCAGGTTCTTCAGATATTCAAAAAGAACAAAAGCCAGGATCAGAGAGAAGAACCAAACCGGAAAAAGAGCCAAAGCTGCCTTCCGGAGAAAACACTGAACCAACAAAACCTGCCCTGCAACCAAGCCTTACCCCGCAACAATCATCAGATCTGCCATTGACTGCACCTCCACAAACAATGCCGCCTTCACAATTACCTCAACCTAAAACCTTAACAAGCAAAGAGCAGGAGCTGGAAGACAAACTACAGAGCGGTACAGTCTTAACCGATGAAAGTATCGAAGGTATAGATTTTAGTAAAATGAGAAATATGGGTCCTGAACAATTCGAATTGATTTTTGGCACTCATGTACCATCACCAAAAGTTGAAGAACGGATTAAAAATCTTAAAGGGACAAATCTCAATATTTTAGTAAAATTTTTCAGAGAGGAGCATGTCAAATTCCTATCTTCAGAACAAATCTCGGAAATTGATTTCACAAAAGATCTATTTGAAGCTTTCTTTCCAAATCGCTGGGAGCCTCTATCCTCAGAACGGATAAGCCACCTTAATAAGCTAAAAGAAAAGAAACTTAATGTTTTAGTAAAATTTTTTAATCAGGGCCATGCCAAGGCCCTAAAGCCAGAACAAGTAGCGGAAATGGATTTTGCAGAAGTATTAAAAGGTATGGAGCGCTTAGACAGTTGGAGCTTATTTTGGGTGTTTTTTGGGGGAGGCGGCGATGGATTGCCCTTGACCGAAGAAGAGAAGGGTCGTCTTAATCAGCTGAACAAAAAGAACCTTAATGCATTAGTAGAATTTTTCGGTCCAGAGCATGCCAATGCTTTACATCTGGAAAAAATAGAGGAGATTGATTTTACAGAACTACTAAAAGATATATCAAGAGACCGTACTAATTCTCTCTTTGAAAGGCTGTTTGGGGTCGGAGGAGATTCTCAGGCTTCCTTATCCAAAGAACAGATAGATCGCCTTCATCATCTAAAAGGGAAAAACCTTAAAGTGTTGGTGCAATTTTTTGATCGGAGTCATGTGAATGCCTTAACGCCGGAACAAATAGGAGAAATTACCCTTACAGACATATTGGACGCATTAAAAAATATACCATCTGAAAAAGAAGTGTCTCGAGATAAAGTATTTAGAGGATTCTTTGGAACTGGTTATCAACCCCTGTCTGTAGAAGAAGAAAAACGTCTGAATGATCTTAAAGCTGAGGATATCCTCAAGTTAGTGGAATTTTTTCGACGAGGACATTGTAGAGCTATAAAGCAAGTATCCGAAATAGACTTTGGAAAAATCTTTGAAGCAGCTCCAACAAGAAAACAAGATATTTTCAGTAATTTTTTTGGCAGTGGGGGTGATAACCTGACCGATCAAGATAAGGATCGCTTAAAGCAACTCAAAAAAAATCAATTACAAGTGCTCTCGCCATTTTTCCGTTTAAATCATTTTGATGTGTTCGATGCAGAGACAATGGCTGCTATAGACTTTAAAATAGTTATCGATGGCGACCAATACAAATTTGATTCCCTTTTTATTCTTCCACACATGGATGAGGAACAGAGAGAGGCCAATAAAGCCCTCCTTCAAAAGGTACTGGATGCCGATAACCTCATGGCCCTCGTTCCTTATTTTGAGAAGACCCATTGGAAATGCCTTCTGAAAGAACAGTGTCAATTAATTCTACCGAATCAAAAGCAATTAACCGCGGGTCAAAGAGGATTGCTCAATAGACATATGGAATGGCATAAATGGATATAAATACCAAAATGAATTCAAAAAAATGTATCATTGACCTAAGGTATAATTATGGATATGAACTTTGCTTCCCCATTTTCACGTCAATCCATTGTCAATTTTTTAAAAAGTTTACGCGATCAGATCATCGATCATTTCGAGACGCTTGAACCATCCCGCCATCGTTTTGAGAGAAAACATTGGCAGCACACTTCCGGAGGAGGGGGGGAGATCTCGCTGATACGAGGCGATGTTTTTGAAAAAGCGGCTGTGAACTGGTCCGGGGTGAGCGGGGCGCACTTTCCGACAGATGAAAGCTCCGGGCCTTTCTTTGCGACGGGGATCAGCATTATTACCCACATGCAAAACCCCCATAGCCCCACGGTTCACATGAATATCCGCTATATCGAAACGGAAAAAAAATGGTGGTTTGGGGGTGGATATGACTTAACTCCAATGGGGTTTGCCTATCCTGAAGACACCACTCATTTTCATAAGATTGCCAAAGATTCTTTAGACAGCGTAAATGGCGAACTTTATGCGAAATTTTCTCAAAATGCGCGCGAATATTTCTATATCCCCCATTGGAAAAAAGAAAGGGGGGTGGGAGGAGTGTTTTTTGATCATTACCGGACCGATGATCCCGTAAACGATTTGAAGATGTGGCAAACTCTGGGGAGCGATTTTCCCAAAGCCATTATGCCCATCTACCAAAAGCGCTGCCTGCAGTCCTATTCCGAAGAAGAAAAAAACTTGCAGCAAAAAATGCGGGCCCACTATGCGGAATTCAATTTACTGTATGACCGGGGAACCCGTTTTGGTTTTCTTTCCGGAGGAAATCCCGAAGCGATTTTATGTTCCATGCCTCCTTGCGCGTGTTGGTAAACAATACATACAGTCGGGCACGGGCAAGGGCACGAAACCAATTCTCCATTCACGTTACGTACTATAAACACTTGCCCGAAAAAGAAACTAGGAATATACTTTCTATAACCTCAATAAAATCTTAAAGAAGGGTAACTATAATGGGCTATTTAGAAGATTTTCAGGTACAAATTAATCAACGCGATTTTTCTAAATTTTTGCAATTGTGGGAAGAATATTCTAAAAGCGATCAAATTGAAGCAGAAGAGTTCATTGAACTGTTAAAAATGATCAAATTATCCGAATTTTCAAAATTATTTGGCCAACTGGTGGAAACGGCATTGCCTCTTTGGCAAATGGTCGAAAATCAGGATGACTCCTACACATTGCTTAAATACCTGATCGATCTTCAGGTGACGAATACGCAAATCTTAGGCGACCTCTCTTTGGAGGCAATTAAACAACGCTATGGGAATCAGGCTGAATTTCACGACAGATTGCGTCTAGTCGGATTGCGTCCCCGGGATAACTTTCAAGGTGCATTATCCAACTATGATCTTTTGGCCCATGTCAGCAAAGGACATTTTGTTTTTCATGCCGGAGGGTGGGGGACCGGGGAAATTATGGAAAATTCCTTTGTTCGCGAACAGCTTTCCATCGAGTTCGAAAATGTTCCGGGACGTAAGCACATTACCTATACAAATGCATTTAAAATGCTTACCCCGCTTCCAAGCACCCATTTCCTGGCACGCAGGTTCGCTGACGCCGACAATTTAGAAAGCCAGGCAAAAGAAAATCCTGCAGAGGTGATCAAATTATTGCTTGCAGATTTAGGCCCGATGAGCGCGCAAGAGATTAAAACAGAGATGTGTGAACGGGTCATCCCGGAAAAAGAGTGGACAAAATGGTGGCAGGGCGCCCGTGCCAAAATAAAAAAAGATCCCATGATCGATTCTCCTGAAGGATCTAAAGGGGAATTTCGTTTACGGAAAGTCGCCGCCATGCACGAAGACCGCTTTTCTGAAATCCTCAAAAAAGCGTCAAGTGTTGATGAAATCCTTCAGATTTCCTACAATTTTATACGCGATTTTCCCAATATCCTTAAAAAGGAAGAAATAAAACAAACGTTATATGATACATTGGCCGGTATTTGCAAAGACCCCAAAGTCACGCCAAGCCAGGAGTTGCAGGCCCTCTCTCTTTTAGATAGTCATTTTCCGGTAAAAGAGGGAGATACTACGCTAAAAGACTGTATCTTGCAGCTGCAGGATATCGAAACTGTGATCAATAAGATTCAGATCATTACGATAAAGAAAAAACTATTTACCCTCATCCGGGAGGTCCGTTCAGATTGGCAGGAGCTTTTTCTCCATTTTCTTATCGCAACAGGACAAGCTACG
>JABDCW010000057.1 GCA_013287905.1 Chlamydiota bacterium
CAGTTCTGTCTTCATAACCTTTCTCGCCTTACTACTCGTCCCGATCAAATCAGACAACTCCGACAGACCATTTTTGATCTAGCTATTAGAGGAAAATTAGTTCTACAGGATTCAAGTGACGAAACTACATCTACTGTTGAAATATCGACTCTAAAAGAATCACTCTATAAGAAAGATGTAGGGCCTCATAAAATTCCGGATTTATGGAAATGGTGCAGACTAGGAAGTATCTCGACACTGATAACTGATGGCGAACATATTACCCCACCAAGGATTCATGAGCGACAAGTTCCTTTGGTAACAGCTAAGAATGTCAGAAATGGCTTTATGGACTTTAGTTGTACCGACTGGGTCTCTTTTGAAACGGCAAATAAAGCGTGGCGTCGCTGTCGTCCCGCAAATGGCGATATTTTACTTGTCTGTGTTGGCGCAACAACTGGGCGATTGTGTGTTTTAAGTGAAGATAAAGATATGGTTCTTGTTCGTAGTGTTGCGCTTATTCGTCCTAATTTAGCAATTAACGTTGAGTATCTTGCACTGGCCCTCCGAAGTCCCACGTGCCAAAGACAAATATGGGAAAAGGTAAAAAAGACTGCGCAACCATGTCTTTATATTAATCGCATTAATTCTCTTCTTATTCCTCTTCCACCTCTCGCCGAACAACGCCGCATCATGGCTAAAGTGGATGAATTAATGTTACTGTGCAACGAACTAGATAAACATATTACCTTAAGTGCTAATAGGCGAAGCCAACTGCTAGAAACGATTCTTCATTCGGTATAAATCAACGATAGCAAGAAAAATTATGATGGGGTGATACTTATGATAGGATAGTCATTCGCTCTAGGTGTATAATACTAACTTGCAAAGAATTGTCCTACTCTCTTTCCTCGTACGCCAAAGAATGCTTCGTTTTGATGGAAAAGTGAAGGAGTCACTTTGTAAGATCAACCGCAAACTTGCAAGTTATGGAACAAGGTTTTTAAATTTCATATATCCGCTTCTGCCAAGGTAATCAACCAGATGCTGTGATTGATTGCAGTTACTATCAATTGTCAAAGCTTTTTCCAAAATCGAGTATATAGAGTCCTGCCATCCTGGAATATGCCATCCTTCTTTGTCGCTTTGAACGATAGTGTAGAGAATATTTACTGCTTTCTTGATATCTGCATCAGCAATTTCCGCCAGTGCATCCATTGCTTGGTTGCTGATTTCGGGGACTTCCGAAATTTGAAGGTATTTTTCAAATTGTTCCAAGGACCAATCTTTTTGAAATCTTCTGCAGGAAAGCCAACTACTAAAAGGCCAAAATCCTGATGTTGTGCGTGCATCTTCTTCGCCGCTGTCTGCCCAATATGATATCCAGAGCCCCATACATCTTTTTGTAACATCTTCAGATACTTCGTCATGACGTTCAAGCAGTCTTCCAACAAATTCAATTGTGTGAAGTCTGGTATCTTGCGTCGAATCAGACAAAAATTTTCTTATGGACAAGTTTTTCTCATCAAAAGGAACGTCTCCCTTCATATAGAGGATGATAAGATGCTCTCCAAGGCGGTAAACAGGGTTGTGGCTGCTATTCTTCGGAGGCAGAATAGAAACGGCTTTCTCTGCTGCATAAGCAAATTGCTTCTTGAATAACTTGAAAAATTCAATGTGTGGCCGCGAACTAGATAGGAAGGCGTTCCAAGCCGCCCATCCGACCGATTTGGGAGAGGCCTCATTGGAATCCAGTGGAAAAAGAACATCGGCATGTGCTTCTAGCCAATGCTTGTCGACAGCATATAACAGGTGAATATTAGACCCAATGATGGCTAGCTCTCCGGGAGTTCTATCCGCTGCAATGATACGGGACTCAATCAATTCACGAACCTCTGCAATTTCTGCGAAATCTATCTTGCTTTCCGACTTTTTAAAGTAGTTGTAAACCCATCTAGCGTACTCAAAAGCCGCCTCCATAGTTTTTCCTTGGAGCGAATTAATACCGATTTCAATGTAATCCTGGCTTCGCGGATCGTTGTCCATCTCTTTAAAGTTGAAAGATTCCTCTTCCGGATAGCAAAGACTGCTGATTATATTCCATAACTTAGTACGGCATTGCTGAAGCTGGTACTTTGGCGAATCGTTCTCGAATGACTGGCAGATCGTTCTAATGAATAGAGCAATTTCACTTCTTGTCCATTGCCAGTCCTTATCTATGAATCCAGTCTCTTTCTGACATGGGGTTGTACACTCATGAATCGGTCTGGATATTACCCAAAGGCAAAGATCAAGCACAGGTCTTATATTAATATCATTTCCCATTTTAAGTTCCAGGGTCATTGCAATGATGAAATTACGGACGAAAATCGCGGGGCAGCTAATGAGGTCTTTAGCTTGTGCTGAAAATGGTTTTGCGTGTGCAGACACATATTTTTGAAAAGACTCAGTGAGCGCCTTGATTCCCGATTCCATGTCTGGAGACGTATTGAAAGGCCGCCATTCAGATATGATCTTAACAACTTCTTTGATACTCGATTTCGAGAAATCATTAGATTGTATCAAGCTTTCGTCTCTAGTTACTTGTGCATATAAGCTTATGTTAAGATCAGGTAGAATTAGTTCTCTGAATTCCAACCGCAGTGCTTCGTAAGCCTCTTTGAGGTTTTCCTTCAAATGAAGTCTTGCCCAGTGCAGCTTGCCGTATTTCCAATACCGAGTCTGGGGGGTGCTTTTCTCCTCAGAGGTGCCGCTGTCAAGATCTTTTAAATCTCTAGGAAGAGGACCTCTTTCAATCCAAGAAAACCATTCATTCTGTTCGGTTTCTCCTAAAAGAGAAAAGCGGCATTCTACAAGCTTGGCATATTCATGCTTGTATTCGCATTGTTCAAAAAAGTTACGATCCATTATTGCTTCACGGGCCAATTGAGGATTATTTTCTGCAAATTTATTAATCAAATGAAGTTTGATTCTTTTAAAAACTAGATATTTCTGTTTATCTATAATTTTTAAAGTAGATTCTAAGTTGATTTTTTTGTTTCCAATAGACAATTCAAAGCCATCCCTCACAAAGGTAACCATGGGGCAGGCTCTGTGGTAACCCTGATTTTCCACGTGTTCTTCTATGGCAGGCCTCCATACATCAGAATAATCCCTTCCTGTAACGGAATCAAAACGTTTTTCGCTTTCGATGAAAAGGTGAAGCCAAATGCATAATTTTGTAAGGAATTTGCTTGATTCTGACCGAGAGGTAAGAGCCGGAACAATCTTTACCAACCCATCTCGGTATTGGTGTTCATACCAAGGGCTACGAATATTCACATTATTCATCCTAGGTGTAAAAAGAGAAATGGCTAGTCGTTCGGCAACGTTAATATTGCTCTCTTCTATCAATTTTATGCATAACGTTACTGCATCTTCAAAACATAAGGCTAGCAGACCATCCTCGGCGGCCCGACGAATTCTAGGCACTAGCCTGATTGCAACTGTAGCAGGTAAAGAGAGCGCTGCTGTAACAATATCTCGGATCACCGACGCATTATCAGTATCCATTGTGCTAAAAATCGCTGCAATTTCATCCGGCAAAGTATGCGCCATGCGTGCTAAATATTTCGAAGGAGGCCAAATGGGATAACGAATACCTCCTGTTTCAAGACTCTCAGTTTTGAATGGCTTTTCGAACATCCCTTTCTCTGTCAAAGAAGGGATTAGTTTACAATCATTTAGATTATTGAAAAAATATGCCTCGTGGTGAGGAGAAGCAATCAAGGGAAGGATTTCGTCCATTTGACCGGGCTGGATGCCTTTTTTTAAAAGCTCATCCAATCTTTCAGTGGATGAGAAAAAATTTCCGACAAAACTATAGAGAGTGTCTTCGAATTTATTGAACTGTTTATGCAGTTCCTCTTCACTCGGTGGTTTCTCCAGCAAGGTGCGTTTTTTCGACCATCCTACAAATATGTCATGCGTATCTCTGAAATCTTTGATGATTTTTAAATTTATATCTCCCTTCGACGGCTGAGAGCTCATCAAAATTTTAAAAAGCGCATCAAATTGAGCAGGAAGCTCTTTACTTTTGTTATGCGCTTGGATAAGAGAATCAATTTGAAGGGCAGATCTCATGCTAATTTTGACTGTCTCGTCTGCAGGATCTTCTACTTTCATTGCATCGAGGCTGGGTATTGTTGACCAGTTAGGAATGATTTTATCCAAAAGGGTTCCGTATTCCAATCTGCCGCGCTTAGATGCCGGCGCTAAGAGCTCAGGCAGGCTGTTGTTTATTTCTCTTACTGCATGAGCAATGAAGAGTACTCGATCAGGAAAATGCTTATCTTTCAATATGCGAAGTGCGCTTTCATATGTTTCTGCAAGCGGATTTGCTGCTCTCTGGAACCAGGCAAGAAGGCCTGCTCGTTTTTTTGTTAAATATTTTTCAGTCACTTTTTGCCCCTACAGATGCAATCATTAATCAAAAGATTATACTTCTGACAAAGAAAGCTTTCCAGAACAAAATGTAGGCCAGGCAATTAGCAGCTAATAACTATCGATGAAAGCTGCCTGAATTCTTCTTGAGTATTTTTTAAAAAAGCTCCTGAGCTAAGCAATTCGAAATAGTGCAGATGCTGGGCCACTCATGGGTCAGTATTTTTGCTCACATGCCATAACAAATGCGAATATTTTGATGCCATAAAACCTCTTTGTCTGTTATATTTCCTCACGAGAAGTTAGGCTGCGTTATGTAGCATTATAAAGGCTTCGGAGACTTAAAATCCCTTGGGTGTTTTTACCTCACTGTCCGTTAATATATATTGATCACGGGAAAAGTTGCATATATACACAAACAACTTCAAAAGTTGGTTTTTTGCGTCGTCGACAGAAGGCGGGTTTGAAACCTGCCTCCATCGCTAGAGCCTATTCAAATTGAGCTGCTTTAAGCAACAGCTCTGCTTGGTTCAAATTCGAGCCGGCTCCTTGCAAAATTCTAAAGTTTTTGAAGTTGTTTGTGTATAGCCTGGTCAATTAAACAAAAACTGATAAACGTTCCTTAAAATCCCCGTTTTAAAAAAACGGCAACGGAAAAATGCAACTTTGCGTTTAATAAAAGATTGTTCCGGCAACGTACTAAAGGTCAGGACTAAATTTTTTTCTTTAGGATCCAACATGGAACCATAACGAGAATAGAAAATCTTTGCCTGGGCAATGGTTTTTTTGTAATTTTTTTTTGAAAACAAAAGACCGGTGATTCTTTGAAGACCATATTTCCTGGCCCCGATACTATTTGTAGAATGTTGACGGTAAAGCATTGTGGCATTTGTCACATGCCCTATATGTCCAAAAGCACCGGCAACAAGGGCAATCCACCAGTCATGCATGTAGCATTCTGCAGGAATTGGTTTGGACAAATCGGCAAGTGCACGGTTCAACATCATTGTACATCCCGTCACAAGGCTTTGAGTTAAAAGACGATTTAGAACAGTGGCCTCCGGATCAATGTGTGAGTACTTCCAAAAAGAGGGAGAGATCTCAGACAAATCGGGGCCCGCTACTTTTAAATCTGTATGGACTAAAAGCAACGCTTCCTCTCCATGGAATTTTTCCAACTCTTTCATTTTTTTTAGTGTCACTTCTATTTTATTTGGCAACCAGTAATCATCCTGGTCTGCAAACATGACATATTTGGCATGCGACTGACAAAGCAATTCAGAAAAATTCCCTCTGACCCCCAAATTGCGTGTATCAGATAGCGAACACAGGGTAATTTTTTCAGGATATTTCGCTTGGAGGTCTCTTAAAATAGGTACAGTATTATCGGTTGAACCATCATCCCGCACAAAGAGATGGAAATTTGAATGGGTTTGATTCAAGATCGAGATGATTTGCGCTTGAATGAAAGCTTCCCCCTGGTAGGCGGCTAATAAAATATCGATTTCGTGCATGAGCTCTCAGTGTACCATTTTTAATCACACTTCTTTGCATTGAAAGATTTACAGCAAGGACACCTTGTAATGTTTTTTTCTAAACTCTCAAGATAGGCAAAATGGCAAAATTCACAAACATGCATTTGCTTTTCAGGCGGCAAAATAATTTTTTTCCTGGCTTGGCAGTATTGAACGATCCAGACAACAATCACACAGGCCAGAGTAATCCCGAAATACAGCATTACGGCCATAATCGGCGATAGTCCGATCATACTCTACACTCCTTTAAAGAAATGCAATTCGATCACCCCTTCGGAAACAAAAGTGTTCTCTTGTACACTAAAACGCATTTGTTGCAATGCTTTTACGGCATAACGCTGCAGTTGCGGGTCGGTCAGAGCCGATATCGGCTCTGACCATATAATGCTGCCTGTACGGTCCTCAACAATAATTGCATAAACCCCACGTGTATCTTGAGAGGGAATAATAACAGCCATCTCAAGAGGGCGATACCGGTCGGCAAGTTCTTTTCCGACAATCACCTTGACATGGGGAACTGTTGTTTCCCTAAATGGCCCAAATGCAAATGTATGAAGGTCTCTTTCAATTTTTATGTTACGGTCGGTTAAAACGGGATCCAACTTAAGCGATGGACCGGCAACCGATATTGGTAAAGCAGTCTTTGTCAGTTCTGTAAGTGGGCGTAAAGGAATATCGGGAGAGACTTGCAAAATTTTTTCAGCAGCAGCGATTGCTGTCCCGTCTTGAAGCAGGGGGGTTTCTACAGTAATGGGAGGAAAAACATAGGAATTGAATGGCAATGAAAAAGGGACAATATGGAAAACGAAAACAAAAAGAAGATGAAAACTAATGGCAATCAGGAAACCTATCCGCAATGCCGGAGTAAAGTACGGCTCTTTATCCCGCATCATGATGCCAATGCTATTTTCGAGCTGTGACGTTTTTCTTAATTTTAACATTAGCCCTCTTGCACTTCCTCAGGTTGATAAACCAGCCTGATCTTTGAAGAAATTTCCTGGATCAGCGAAAATAAACGCAAAAAATCCCCATAGTCAACGCGGCGATCGACACTTAAAACAACGGTGGGGACCAATCCCGGATGCTGTTCTTGCAATTGTGCTATTTCCCGGGCCAGCTGTTCTTTAACAGAGGAAAGTTCGATCATCGCTTTTTTGGATCCGACATAAATGACATTTTGCGCATCCATGACAACAAGAACCTGGGTTGTCAATGGCGCCGAATTGCGGTTAAGCGTGGGATTTTCAATATTTAAGGATTTAAGTGGAAGAATATCCGACGTGACAATAAAGAAAATGAGCATTAAAAAAATGACATCGACTAAAGGGGTCATGTCGACAAAAGAATGTGTCGTTTTAAGATTTGTTTTAAATTTCATATCACTTTACATACTGGAGTCTACTCATAATCTTTTGGATTTGTTTTTGAAACCGAAAAATCAAGGGTGGATGCCTCAATATCGGAATGCCTCTCCTGACTAAATTGCGATTCGAACGCCTTGCTAAGATCTTGCAGATTTTCATCCTTATTCGCTTGTGCAAACAGCCGATTGCGCTCTTTGATCAGATTATTGACAATTTCTTCATTTTGAAAAATTGATTCCAATACAATTCTCGGGGCCAGAAAAATGCGCACTTTAACGTCTTTTGATAAAGTAATTCCATCGAGCAAAGAATAAAATCCTTCCGGCGATTGTGTCTCTTTTTCTTCTTCCTCATCCTGAGATTGATTGTCTTCCCCTTCGGCTTCGGGAAGCGGTTCTGTCTTTGCCTTGTCTTTTTCTTCTTTAACTCCCGATGGTTTAAGTGTATCGGAAGTTGGAGTAGTTCGCAACATTTGATACAGGATTAAATTGAGGTCTTCATTCGCCAATTTAAGAGTTTCCAGCTCTTCAATTTTTTTCAATTTATCTTCCTTTGGAAGAGCATCGGAAGCTTCTTCAATTGCATCTATGAGCTCATCGATCAACTGGGGCCTTGAATCTAGTTTATTTTGAAACCACGGCTTATCCCCAAATAAACGATTGATCAAATGTTTTAATAAACTTTTTGCCGTTTTGACCTGATCTGGATTTTTTAGCCTCGTCTCCTCATCGAGCAGTCCATTGAGACTGATTTTTCGAGAAGCGTTGACTTTTGTTTTTGCCCCTCCCCCTTTACCTGCCGTTTTAACGATACTGACATAAACGCTTTCGGCTTTTTCTTCCAGGTGTGCCCTTTCAATTTTTTGCATATAATTTCTGAAAAATATTTGCACGACCTGGGAATTTAGGTAGAGGTTCATGCTTCCATAGGAAATAATTCCTAAAAGCATTAGCATTGTTGTCACAAAAATCAGGACATTCATAACCAGACCTCTTACTCATAAATAATATGCGTCTTATTTTCATTGGGCGCAAACACGAAAACGATATCAGGCTCTCCGTTTGACATCTTGACGATCATCTTAATCATGGCTGGGAGGCTC
This sequence comes from Chlamydiota bacterium, assembly GCA_013287905.1. GTDB lineage: Bacteria > Chlamydiota > Chlamydiia > Chlamydiales > Parachlamydiaceae > JABDCW01. Next base: position 8,403 of record JABDCW010000057.1, read on the forward strand.
TTAAACTCTTTTAACCAATTTTCTGTCCGCCATTTTCCTTTTGGTTCGGGTTCAATTGCATTTGTCGAAGTTTTTCCGGTGGATGGGCTTTTTAAAGGGATAAAATATTCAAACTTTAACGAAGCTGCTTTGGTAAACAATACTTGCTTGTTTATATTTGGCTGCTGATCATCGGACGATTTTTTTTTAGGAAGGGGAAATGTAAATAAGAGTATATTTCCTTCTGCATCAAGCATAAGACGCCCTGTCACCAGATAGGCAAATTGTTTGGCAAGACAGTTCCCGTTATCATAAGTAAACACAAGACTTTGGCTTCCCGGCATGCCGATCGTATTGTTTAGCGAAAAAAAAGTAAATTCTTTGTTTTTATTGCCGGCGATATTTGGCAGCACCTCAGACAATCGTTTTTCCATAAATCTTAAACGAAATGCTTCCTCTTTTGTTTTTTCGATCTCAGAACCGATCATCACAACTTGGCTGTAGAAAAAAAATAGCGTTGATAAAATGATCGAGGTTAGTGACATGGCAATCAAGATCTCGATCAAAGTAGTATATACCGAACGCGATTCAAAAATTGGTTTCATCATAGGTTGCAACGTAAAATTAATCATGAAGCCGGCTGGTATTCTATAATGAGAGGGTATTTATACTTTAACGGTTCTTTTTCCTTGCCGGCCTTGTCGGTGAAGGTAAAAACCAGATTGATCCAGCGTACAGTATCTGCCGTGCGGTTTTTAGGTTTTTGTTTTCCTGCAATAAAGGCATAAGTCCCGGAATAAGGAACTGCAGTTGTGATGCCGCTTGCTTTAAGCATTTGCTCATCTACGGGGAAGGACTGCTGTCCCTCGATTGAGCTCCAGTTAATTTCTTGCCGATACAGTTTTTCCAGGCAGTGGGCATACAATAAATTGACGGCATGGTCGAGCTGCACCAGATACAAAAATTCCTTCTCCGATTTTAAGATCATCACCTGAGGGTAAATGAGCGGCAATGCACAAAAAACCACCAAAGTAAAGGAGATCAACACTTCTAATAAGGGCATATCCCTTCGGCAGGCATAAATCATATTTTGTTCTTGTCCGCTCATCATATTCCTTTAGAGCTTATCAGACAAGCTCCTAGGAACAAGGGTTACTGTAAATACGTAAGGCGAAGATGTGGAATCGGTATTAGTATTGGTGTTTGGCTGAGAACTCATGATCCCGCCAACGATATAACCAATTACTGTCCGGTCTTTTGACAATGCATCGTATTGGATTACTCCGTTACTATACAATGAAATGTCATCTTTAGGAAAAAAAGAGGCCTCTGCGCCGAAAAGTAACTGGTTCGGGGGACTTGAACCGGTAGAAGCGATGTATGGAAATTCCCCATCCATCAGATGTTGCGTATATATGTTATTTTTATCAATTTTGATCGTTGTAACCTGATTGATAAAAGGAATTCCGGAATCTGTGGAAAATGTCCCGTTAGAAAAAAATCCATAACTTATACCGCCCGGAAATACCACAAACATTTCATTTCTGCTGCTGGAATAAAGGCCAAATGAAGGACAATGATAATGATTCATCGCTTGCTTAAAACTCGCGGCTTCATGCGGGTCCGGCTCATAACTTTTTCCATTCGGAAGGATTTTGATCGGCACAGTCCACACACCAGCTTCTAAGGTAAAGATGCCTGCAAAGGCTATATAAGCAAATTGATTATTATGCAAAATGGGAGCAATATTGGGATCTTGCCTTCTGTAATCGGGATACGTGACAGGAGAGACGTGCGGGATTATCGATAGATTTCCTCCACTGTCATTCAACCAAAAAGGACGGATCTGCATCGTACAATGACCGTTTGGGTCGCTGTGGCATAGACCGGGAGCTTTCTGCCCCAACATCAATAAAAATGGCTCATGATTATTCGCTTGAAATAAAAACCCTGAGGTCACCTGCAAAAGCGGATGGGTT
>JABDCW010000058.1 GCA_013287905.1 Chlamydiota bacterium
GGATGCGCAATATTACCGTAAGCGCAGCTTATAGCATGGCCAATGAGCTTAATGCCCCTTTGCCAAAGAACGTCACTTGCGTTAAACCAAGCGGCACAATGAGCAAGATCATGGGTACGGAAGAATGGGGGGAAGTGCCGGAAGGAGTGCACCTTCCTCTTGGTAAATACATGTTTAATAATATTACCTATTCCAAACATGATCCCCTGGTGCCGAGGTTCCGCGAGGCTGGTTATACAGTGATCGATAAGCCATTTGAACCAGAGTCCGTCCTGGTCAAATTTCCGGTTAAATATGAGCATATCCCTTTTACATTGACTACAGTCACGAGAAAAAATGGGAAAGTCGAAGAGGTTGAGATCAACACAGAATCAGCGATCGATCAGCTCGAATGGTATCGCTTATTACAAGAGACCTGGTGTGAACAAAACGTTTCTAATACCGTTTCTTACGATCCATCGGAGGTTCCTGCCATCATAGACTGGCTTCTTAAAAATTGGGATATATACGTTGGAGTTTCCTTTTTATTCCGGAATGATCCAACAAAAAATGCAGAAGATTTAGGCTATGCGTATTTGCCGCAGGAAGTGACGACAAAAGCATGTTATGACATTTATGTTTCTCAACTGAAAGAAATTGATTATTCCGGAATTGAGATGTGCGATGAGGAATCGGGAGAGATAGCATGCTCGACGGGAGCTTGTCCGGTTCGGTAAAGAGTGCCAATTAAGCACATATTACGTGCCCCTGCCCGTGCCCGTGCCCGTGCCCGAATTTCAAATCGGAAATGATCAATAAATTCGGGCACGGGCAGGGGCACGGGCACGGGCACGAATCTTTGTCCTTTCTATTTCCTTAAATATGATTTTATTTGCGAATATGATATAATCCCAAGATCAATGCACTCTTATTTTCCAAAGAGGTCCAATGGGGATATATCATGCGTAAAAAATATTTTTTATTAGTGTTTACTCTGCTGATTGCAGGTGGATTCTTTCTAAAAAATATTGCCGTCTCCTCATTTTTTGAATGGTATTTAAAAGGATATGCAAATGCTTGCCTCAATGCAGAATTCACATATGAAGGGGTTCACCATGAAAACGGACGTTATGTCTTTGATCATCCTTTCATTACTTCAAGAGTGCCTTTGGAAAAAGGAGGCTTCCATTTCCATGCAGATGAGCTCATCATCGATGCATCCATCTCCTGGTTGAAACGGACAGTAGAACTTGGAATTGCAATACAAAAACCCTCTTTGGACATAGGGAAAGGGGCAGAGGAGTTCAAGCGCATCATTGCCGCTCCTACGAAAGAATTTGCCTTTTTTTATGTACATACACATCTGGATGTTCCGGAAGGCTGTCTGCACCTTCACGATCATTTTTTTCCCTCTTGTTCCCCTGTATATTTCAGCATGGCGTTTTCCAGCAAGATAAGCCGCGAAGGAGAAGCTTTATTTTGGACCGGGGAAAAGGGGGAAGGTGGATCAAATATGCAAATGTCCTTTTCGGAACCAGAAATTGGCCTGCTTGTTTGCGATGTCGATGTTCAGGCTCTTCAAGGCCAGTCCGCTTTCAGCTTTATTAAAACGCTATGGCCGCAGTGGCAAGGGTATCAGGTGTCTCAAGGGACAATTTCCGGGAATATTAAATTAAGTATCCCGGAAAATGAACCGGTGTATGCCGAGGGGCAAGTTGTCGTAAATGATCTCTTCGTCAGCCATTCAGAACCTTCTTTAGAGTTGAATATACCGGCCATGACTTTTGATCTGGTCAAAAACTTAAAAAGGGAGGACGACGCAACCCCTATTCAAAGCCTGATCTATACAAGCATTGCTCCGGGGGCGGCACTGGTGCAACGCAAAGACAATTCTACCCTTTGGACCTTAAAAATCGGGCCTGGAAATATCGACATTGATTTGGCCGGGCGGACAGAAATTGCTATCGAAGCGGATTTTATCGATGCAATCGAAAAACGGCATTTGATTTTTTCAGGCGGGAGCAATGACCATGGCGATCAAAGGTCTCTCTCTGTTGGTCTTGACTTGGGGAATCCAGCGGGCGATGCTTCAAAATCGCATTCCATCCAATTTTCCACCCGTTTTTCCGGAGATAAATGGGATTTTGGCGAAGTAGAGGTACAAGGTCTTGGCACACATGAATTTAGCTTTCTCCAACATTTCATGAGATATTATTATCCAGACCTTCATCCTCTGGAGCTCCATAAGGGATCTGTCGATGCAGCGATCTTTATTCACTTCGATGGATGGAATATATCCCATATTGCACTCAAACGTTTTTCTCTTCGCGATGTCGAGTTTACTTCGGGAGCGCTTGGGATTTCAGGAGGCGTTAAAGAAGCCTCCGGCCATATGGAGTTTGATCCCTTTGTTTCAGTTCCGGTGAATTCTTCCATTGAGACTCTACAGGCTGATATTCATTTGCTTTCGGGATGGTTAGATACGGAAATCGATCAGACTAAATGGAAGTTTTCAGACATTCATTCAAATATTGCCATACGTCATGGGGCTTTCAAGCATTCTACGGTCAATGGTACTGCTGCCGGATTAAAGGGGCAGATCGTCTTAGATGGAAGCGTTCTGGGGCCTCAAATGGCTTTGGAACTTAAGGGAAAGCTTGCCGGAATGGCAAATCTTTTCCCTGAACCGATACGGCCTTTAGTCAACGAACAGTTTCATCGCGATCATATTAAAATATCTGCCACGCTAATGAAATATGCCGGGTCGATTATTTGTAAGGGAGGCGCACATATATACCATGCAGGTATGCATACCGAGGAATTGTTTTTTGGTTTTTCTTTAGATAAGCTAAATGAGGACGGGTGGAAAAAGCCCTTATATCCCATAGGGTCCAATCTCGAATTCCTTCTACCGAAAAGTTCCGAAATATCATTTAACCACTTCATTTCCTCGATCTCTATTCCGGCAGAGAAGGCATATCAGAATATTTTGCAGCAAAGCCTGATGAAAACCGGCTTTACATTACGCAATGGCTGGTTTAAGGGCAATCACTTATCCCTGGAAAGATATATCGCCCCATTCTTTTTTCCAAAAAATCAACTTAAACTATCGGGTCTTGGCGACTTTAAGGCTACTTTTGATGAACAGGCTATAGCGGTCCATTACGATATTTACCATTTGACGGTAGAAAACAATGATTTTTCTTTTGAAGTGAAAAATTTTAATCAGGGCAGTTTTGTCGTTCCTAAACTTAAGCGTATGGCCTCGCATCGTTTTGATCTTAAAAAAAGAATCGATTTTGGAATCATTCCGGTACATAATGGTGTGTTCTTTGAAAAAAAATCAGGGCTGCTATTTACCGATGTCAATGCGCAATTGCATCTTGAGGATGGGAAACTACACGCGACCAAACTCGACACATTTTGTAATGGAGTCTATTTTGCAGGCGACCTGAAAATCGATTGGAGCATGCCAGGGGAGGGGGTATTTACAACGGATGTCCATCTCGGCAAGGCAAATGGCACTGTCTCTCAAGTACAGCATTTACTTTCCCATTTCAATAAGCAGCTCTTTCAGTTTAAATTTCCAGTCGAAGGGCAATTAGGGCTTCAAAAGAAAGGGGGATCTCTTCATCTTGATTTTTCTCCGGAACAAATACGGATCGATTCCCATATTTTTGGTGTGATGAGCGAAGGGGTTTTAGATTCCTCCAGGAAAGAGCTTATCTTGCAGGATATTAGTTTGAATTTCGAATATGATCACCTTGGCAATACTTTGGAAATGGACGATATCGAAGGGAATTTACTGGTTGGGACGCCCGATCATTTTGAAGAATATTTTATTTCAGGGGATAAGATATCCTTCACAGATTACTCGAAAAATGAATCTAATTTTGACCTTCAATTGATCGACAGATCCAAGAAAATCGCTCGCATAAAGGGAAGGACATACACCGAATTAGAGGGGGATGATCATTCCAGGATCCACCTCTCATTGGACCATGAATTGTCGCATTTTGGCAATTTGCATTTATCTCATTTTACTATGATCCTGAAAACCTGGGATGAGATCGACCAGTTGGACGCAGGATGTTTTTTCCATCTTAAGCCCTTTTTTTCCGATCTGGGCCGATTTAGTTCTACCGGCCTGCCCTTCTTGTCGCGAAGCATTCTTAAAGAAATTAGCGAACTGAAAGATCCCCATGGTTATTTCAAAATGAATATTAATTACGATGGCGATCAATCCTTATTCAGTTATGAGATCGAAGGCAATGATGTGGGAATAGGAACACAGCAGATTGCTACATTTTTATTTACCGGAAATAAAAGGGAAAACGTCTGGTCGATCAATACCCTTCAACTCGATGATATCTCTCTTGCAGCGGACATATTGAAGGACGGGGATTTATGGAATATTCATTTTCTTGGTGCGCGGATAGGTCAATCGCTTCTAATTGGGTTGGAAGGGGGTTACAGGGTAGATGAAGGGCATTTTACAGCAAAAATCAATTTACTCGATGTCGATTTTTCTCAAATGGAAAAATGGCCGAAATTCATGCAGCTGATTGACGAGTGGCAGCTCAATGGTCATCTTAATGCTTATGGGACGATCGATGCCGTTTTTGATCATTCCCTAAAAAATTCCACTTTTGATTTGCAGATGCACGGCGCATTGAACAATGGCCAGATTTTAGGAATGCAGATAGAAGATACGAATCAATTTTCATTCCTCTATTCTTCTGAACATGGTCTTATCATCCATGATTTGCAAACGGCAATTAAAGCTCCAGGAGATGAGGAGTGGCAAATGGGGTTTTATCTGCACTATGGGGCATATGATTTTAAAAAACAGGAACTGTTGATCGATAATTTGCGATTCTTAATCCCGGCATCGAATGTAAAATGGTGGAGCGATCAGTTGTTTCGTTGGTCTCCTGCCACTTTTACGCAAGAAACGGTGGATTTTCTGCAGCAATTAAAAAAAGATGGCAATTTCGAAGGAGGCTTGCGGTTGACAAGCGCCGGCTCAGAAGTCGATTTACAGGTACAGCTGGATGACGGAGTCTACTGGTTACAGGGAAAAGATTACGACCTGGCCCAATTGATGATCCATTATAATAAAGCTTTATCGATTTCCGCTAATTACAAGTACCATAATCAAATCTATCAGATTCTGCTGAAGACATCGCTTCAAGATTATCGTAAGGGCGAGTTGACGATATTGGAAGAGACTTTAAAAAAAGCCGCAAAAAAACCATTGACTGTCCATTGGGAACTGACTGAAGGGGATGGAATCTATATTCATAAAGTGGAAGGAAGCTGTTCCGGGGTGTCTTGTGATTTGGCCGGCAGTAATCACCACTCCCCCTCTTCGGATTATTTGTATCTTAGCGGAAAAATAGATATCGACATGAATTTAGCCGGCACCTTACTGGAGCCGGCTTTATTTGCACAAATCCTGCCGTGGAAACTAGGAGACGGGTACTTTTTGCAAGGGAATTGGACCATCGACAAGCGTGGCAATTTGCAAGGCTTAGACCGGTTGTCTTTCGAGGGGGATTTTTATGGACAAAATTTTGTTTTTTACGGATACCGGTTTCAACATCTCTTTTCTACCTTACAGATTTTACCGGGAAGGATCAACCTTAAAAATCTTGCCTGTTTTGATCCTTGCGGTACAACGCAAATTGAGTCTGTTGCATGCTGGAAACTGAAAGATGACCGCTGGCAAATAAGCATACCGAGATTTCAGCTGACAGAATTTCGGCCAAGCCTCCTTAAGGCTGTTGATCAGTCTTTGAACTCTGCGTCAAAAACACTTGTTATCACCTCGCTCGATGTGTATAATTTTACTGGTATATTAGGATTTAGCGAAAGTTTTACCGGAAAGGGGTCGTTAGTTTTTTCTAATCCCCCCAAACGCAATTTTCATTCGACAATCCTTGCTATTCCGGCTGAGCTGCTGACGCGTATAGGGCTTGATTTGGCCGTCTTAAATCCAGTACGGGGTACAATTGACTATCAAATTAAAAACAGCCGGGTTGAATTTACCGCGTTTAAAGATGTGTACAGTAAAAACCGTCTTTCAAAATTTTACCTTTCAAAGGGCGGCTCTGCATCCTATGTCGATTTCGACGGAAACCTTCACATGCAGGTGCGGATGAAACAGTATAATTTGATCTTTAAACTGGCTGAATTATTTACCGTGTCAGTACAAGGAACCCTCAGCAAACCGACCTATTCTCTGCAAAAACAGCCTTCGAGGAAATCTTAAAAAGTGACAAAAAAACAATTTTTTTTACTGTTTTGCGGCATAGTAGTTGCCTGCTTTTTTTCGGTGCGCATTTATTATGCTTTAACAGATGATTTTCGATTCAGCAATATCGTTTACCAGATGCCCTATGAGAAAAATTGGGAAATCAGAGCCCCTTCCGAAGGGGAGCTGGCATCGATTGACCATATTTTAGGCCAATCCTTTCATTACCTTGGAAAGGGGTCGCAATCCTATGCGTTTGTAAGCGATGATAACCAATATGTTTTAAAATTTTTTAAGTTCAAACACTTGCGACCATCGTGGTTTGTCGATCTTTTGCCCCCTGTAGGGTTTTTAAAAAATTATAAGGATAAACAAAGGGCCCGTAAGACGCGTAAATTATTCGGAGTCTTTAATTCCCATAAATTGGCGTATGATGTAGACCGGGAAGAAAGCGGCCTGATCTTCATTCAGTTAAATACTGTGGAAAATTTACCCCGAAAAGTAACGGTTTTAGACAAACTCGGGATCAGCCATACCATCAACCTTGAACATGTCCCATTTGTTTTACAGAAAAAAGGGGAAGTTTTGCGCGATGTCTTAGGCAAGCTGTTGAGTGAGGGCCAAATAGAAGAAGCAAAAACACGGATCGGACAAATTTTTGCCTTGTATATAAGAGAGTATGACAAGGGAATTTTTGATCACGACCATGGGGTCATGCGCAATCTTGGATTTGTCGGGGATGAGCCGCTCCATCTCGATGTGGGAAAATTAATGGCAGACAGCCGAATGCTTGACAGTGAGGAACGCTCGAAGGATCTTGGACTTGTTGTGAATTCATTGAAAAAATGGATTTTGGAGCATTATCCGCAGTACAGTTCAGAGATTTCTTTAGTCCCCGATGTAAATATAAACCACAGAGAACACGAGAATCATGAGAGAGGAAAACAAGCTTAAAAATATGTGACAAAAGATTGTGTTTTATAAATGTATTTTATAGGCGACTGATGAAGAGATTGATTGCGAAGTGTGTAAAAAGTTTTATCGATCTGATCTACACCCCTTTGTGTATTCATTGCGAGGATTGTTTAGGGGAAAGGGAATCATTGCTTTGCTCTACTTGCCTTAACTGCATGGAATTAATCGATTTGAGCGATCGCTGCCCCTATTGTTTTTCTGAAGGGTACGCCCCGGAGATGGGACCGTGCTGCCAGAAGTGTCTTCATGCAAATTCTTACGAACCGGTAGGGAGGATCGCAGCGGCCTTTGATTATGAAGGCCCGGCAGCTTCTATCGTTAAGCAGATGAAGTATGGCAATCAGCCTTACCTTGCGAAAGGGGCTTCTGCTTACCTGACCGCGCAATTTTTACGGTTACAGTGGCCGTTTCCGGATTATATTGTTCCTATGCCTATGCCTTCCTTTCGCAAGCTGGAAAGAGGATATAATCAAAGCGCTCTTCTGGCTGAATCGATGGCTGCTTTGCTGGGATGCCGCTTTATCGATCCCTTGCGCAGGAAAAACGGCGATTTCGCCCAAGCGGGTTTAAATCACGAACAGCGTCTGCAACTGTTGCCGGAGAAATTTTCGATAAAAAAAGGGACGAAATTGCATGATGCGACTGTTTTGCTCATCGATGATGTCATGACAACGGGAAGCTCCCTGCAATGCGCAGCAAAGGCCCTTGCAGAAAGCTGTCCAAAAGAAATTTATGCGATGGTGCTGTGTTGTTAACTCGCATTATGCAAACTGTTGCTGATGCTGCAGCTGGGAGGTATGGCAACCTCATGTTCAGTTGCTACCCCGCATGCGCCTTTAAGTTAAGGCTTTTTCTCTTTTTGTAGCCCGTAGCCAAGCGGAGCGCGGCTACGGGTAGGTTGCATTATTTAAGTAAACTGCGGCAGCAGTTCATCTTTTTGCCTGCTTAAAAAGAAGAACTGCTGCCGCAGTTTACTTTGTGCTCTACACATACCCGTAGCCGCGCTTCGCTTGGCTACGGGCTACAAAAAGAAAAGACAAGCTTAACTTAAATGCGCATGTTTAGTAGCAGCGACAGTTTGCGTAATGTTAGTTATTATTTTAAGAGGAAAACAACAATAAGAGGTAATAGTCTGTTTAATTTTACAGGAGCATTAATGAAAAAACTTGTGATTTTTGATTGCGATGGGGTTTGCGTCGACAGCGAGATCATTGCCAACCGCATCTATGCGCAAAGCCTATCTGCACTCGGCTGCAACATTACCACAGAAGACATGATCAGATTATTTACCGGACTAAGCCTGAAAGCAACGCAACAGCTTATTTTGGATCGGTATGGCCTGGATTTAGGAGAAGAGTTCTTTGCGATACAGTCTAAAGCTACAATAGACGCCTTTAACACAGAACTGACTCCCCTGATGCATACGATATTACCTTTCCTTGACGAGAGGAATATTGCCAGGTGCGTCGCTTCCAATAGCAATAAGACCCATGTTCTTCATTGTCTGGAATCGACAGATTTATTCCGTTTCTTTACTCTCCCTTCAATTTTTACTGCCAGCCAGGTGAAAAAAGGCAAGCCGGCGCCCGACTTATTTTTATTGGCGGCAGCTGCCATGGGATACGCCCCTGAAAACTGTTTAGTCATCGAAGACAGCCGGGCCGGCATACAGGCTGCCCTTGCAGCCGGCATGCATGTGATTGGATTTTTAGGGGGAACCCACGCAGGATACGATTGGTATAGGGATGCAATAAGCAAGGAGGGGGTGCCTGTGGTCAATGATTGTGTGGAGCTTCAGCACTATATTTGCGACGTGTTGCAGCTTGAGGGAGTTCGCATAGTGTAAGCGAGAGAAGGAAAGGAGGAAAAGGACGATCAAAAGAAAAGGGCGCCAAAAATGACTGGCGCCCTTGTAATTTTATAATCTTTGCCTCTAAAAATTACTAATTTTCTTGAAGTGCAATACTATCTCGTGAGATAAATTGTCTTCTAAGTAATTTTTGCCAAGTAATAAAGATCGGGGATCATAAAGCGCCAATGCAAAAGAAGACAAAAAACATAGCCGTCGGGATTACTAAAACTAAGCTGCCTGTAGAAAATGAATACACCACAGCATTAGCCTATCTCAAGCAACAAATACAAGAAGCCAGACTTAAAGCAGTCACGGCCGTCAACACTGAAATGGTCCGTGTGTATTGGAATATAGGAAGGACAATATCTGACAAAGAAAGAAAAGATGGCTGGGGCGCAAGGGTTATTGGAAAACTATCAAAAGATTTAACTGCTGCCTTCCCTGATATGAAGGGGTTATCGCCAAGAAATTTGCTTTATATGCGTCAGTTTTACGATGCCTACCATAATATTGAAATTACGCAACAGCCTGTTGCGCAAATTCCATGGGGACACAATATTCTTCTTTTAGAAAAGATCAAGAGTACAAAAGAAAGACTTTGGTACGCTAATAAGACGATCGAGAACGGTTGGAGCCGAGCTATATTGGTTATTTGGATTGAAAACGATCTATATAATCGAGAAGGAAAAGCAATCACAAACTTTAGAAATACTCTACCCCCCATACATTCAGACCTAGCGCAGCAAGCGACGAAAGATCCATATCTCTTTGATTTCCTAAGTATTGATGAGAGATTCAGAGAAAAAGAGCTTGAGCAAGGATTAATAGATCATATTCAAAATCTTCTTATGGAATTTGGTCGAGGATTCGCTTTTATTGGGCGACAATGCGAG
>JABDCW010000059.1 GCA_013287905.1 Chlamydiota bacterium
TCGGTAATGACGAGCATGGCCTGAAAAATGCCCTGCCAAAATCCCATTAGAATAGTGTGGTTTTTTTGTTCGATCTTCGAGATGGCAAAACCAAAGAGGAGGCTGAATACAATGAGGCCAAGCATCTGTCCATGGAACGCATCCACAATATTCGATGGGATCAGCTGTAAAATGATGTCGGTAAAATGGAGCTGGCTTTCCGATGCGATGCTTGTCTGAGCGGCATTTAAGGGTTGAAGAGCGGTGGCGATTGTTCCCGATTCATGGATCGATATCCCGGGGTTGAAGATATTGACGAAAAAAAGCCCAATTAAGATAGCCAGTAAACTCGTTCCGAGATAAAACCCAAAAATTTTTAACCCTAAGCGTTGAAAATCGTGGTCATTGCCAATGCGTGCAACTCCGGTGATGATCGAAGAGGAGACCAGAGGAACCACGATGAGCATTAACGCATTGAGGAACAGCTTGCCAAACAGATTGTAGACAGAGTAGAAAGAAACGCCGAACAGACTCGTATTGACACCAGTCAAAGATCCGCATATTATCCCTAAGAGGATGGCGAAAAGAACGACCCATGGGGATTTTTTTTGCTTTTTTGTCATAAATTTCTCATGAGCTTAGATAGTGTAGGTAATGGTGATCTTTGTAATCATATCACGATGAAAGATGCAATGCAATTTCTATTTTTTTGACTCTCCACTTTTAAGTTCTTTATCTTCCCCATTTTCCGTGTGGGGAGCAATCTTTAATTCATATCCCAGGCAGTGGGGGCCTGCATCACTAACCCTTAAAGTTCTAAATGCTTCAGAATAATCCTCGGTTTCTTGACCTTTTCCGACAAAGTACACATTTAAGTCATTGCAATGGGAATGTAAGAATTCTGTATACATATCCATTAACACTCTTCCCAACCGCTTGCCAAAATCCGCCCCTGCCGCAATATAGTAGTAACACCCAATCCCGGAAGAATATCCTGTCAGGCAATTTAAGAAATTGAGCCCGCCCGGCTCGCCCGTGTTATTCGTTCCAAAGAAAACCCCCGGGGCGGGGATGACTGCAAATCCGGCACTCTTAAGTTGTTCCTTCAGCTGGGAAAATAAAGGGAATAATTCCTTGCCTATTGTACGTGAAAGAAGAATCGCTATGTCCAGCACTCCCAGATCAAATCCCGTGATTCCAAATATCTCTCTTCCGTATTTCTTAATGTAGGCAAGAACTTTTTCTGTCAAAGCGAAGTCTTGAACAAAGATAGATCCTTTTGGGCCGGGGGCCATCATGAGGCCAAGATGGGGAGCTACTTGAGGTACATGAAGAATATCGTGAAGTGTACAACCTAGCTCGGCAGGAAAAATAGATGCCCTCACAAATGACCTTTGCGCCAGATAGCTGATCGCGATTTCTCTTCCCTTTTTTTTATCTTCTTCAGCAGTAAGTTTCACTGCCGTTAATATCTGCATCACCCGCATTTCAAGAAGAGTTGTCAAAATTTCTTTATCAGTTGTATCTGGGGAGATGCTCTTTGCCAATGCATTGATGATTATTGGGATTGTTCCTGCCAGATACAATTTATTGATGGATGAACTATCCTTATGGAGGAGTTCACTATATTGAGGAGCTGTATTGATGGGTGACCCATCTTTAAAGGAAAGTTCACTAGCCAGAGCAACTGTCGGTTTATCCGGATCGGGCGCATGGAACCATCCATCCTTGCGCAATGTTAAATGTGTGACTGTTAATAAATCTTCACCAATAATATAATAGGGTTTCCCCTCTTGGTTGGTGAGATGCAAGACATTTCCTCCTTCATAATATAATCGGGATTTTCTTGGTTTGGTTTGCAATCCCTCATGGCACTTTTGATGTAATTTAACCGCAGCGACACGGCCAACGGATTTATTCTTAAAAAATGGGTGTGCGGATAACGCAGCCGAATGATTTTTGAAAAGCAGAGCTCTTTGGCACGATCTTTTAACGGCCTCATTCGTGTTTTTCGAATTGGTTGATTCTAAGACATCTCCTTTAGCTGATACCAATTTAGCGTCGCGTACGGCATAATATTGGAGTTTGATAGCGGGGGCTTCCACACTGACTGGTAAGGTCAGTGTAGGATCGGATGCCCGGACTGTAAATTTCAGTGTTGTGGCAAGAGAAGTCATATCATGAAAAAACCGGCTATTGGCACCTTTGCATGGTGCTGTTAGAAGATATTCGTGCACTTTTCTGCCAAAGTCATTTACTGTTGAATAGGTGAATCTGGATCGCTTTGCCTTCACAGGTGAATTTTCAAAGAACTCGCTCCAAGTTACTTGCGCGGCAGGGCTTGCAATCCAGGGATGGACAGGGCTTTGCGTTTCGAATGTCATATTTTCCTCTTTTTGTATTATGTCAATGTTCTTTCCAATTTATGGCTGAGGATAGTAACAGACAATTGGGATCCGATGCAACACTTTAATAATTTATATCCCTTTTGCTACCTCGGCGTACTTTGCGGCTCTGCGGTATATTTGCCCTGGTGTTAGCTCTCTACCATTCGCGCCGCTATGGCTTCAACGACATGGATCGCTTTACGGCCAGACCCATGCTCGATTTGGCTGCGGCAGGAAAACCCGTTTGCAACGATGAGGGTTTCCTTATCAACCTTACGTATGGCCGGCAAAAGGGCAAGTTCACCAATTGCCATCGAAAGATCGTAATGCTCCTTTTCATACCCAAAGGATCCGGCCATGCCGCAGCAGCCGGAATGGATTTCGGCAGGCTCGATACCCACACTTCGCAAAAGCTCAAGGGTAGTTCTCGTCCCCCATAATGATTTTTGATGGCAGTGCCCATGCACAACGCCCTTTTGCGATCCTTGTTTTAGCTTCAAACGCAACTGGCCTTGCTCGATATGCTTATGCAAAAAATCTTCGATCGCTACAAAATGGGAAGACACTTTTTTATATTGTTCCTGGAGGAGAGGGGATGCAAGCCCCTTATAATCATCTGCAATGGCAGAAATGCAGCTGGGCTCTATTCCAATAATGGGGATTTGTTTTTCGGCAAAGGGCAATAAGACTTGCAGGAGATTACCGGACTTGTCCCTTGCCTGCTTCAACATTCCCTTGGAAATCATCGGTCTTCCGCAACAAATATTCCGGACAAGCGTGATGCGATAGCCAAGGGCTCTTAATACCTTGCAGGCGGCAATTCCAATGGCGGGCTCATGATACTCCATGTAGGTGTCATCAAAAAGGGCAACGCTTGAAAATCCTTGAGAAAACGAAGCGGAATTTTTTTTAAACCAGGCAGAAAACGGCTCCTTGGCTAATACCGGGAGAGAGCGTTCCGGTGCAATGCCGATTGATTTGGACAGATATTTGCCAACCGGTGTTTTGCCCATGAAATTGTATAGCATTGCCAGGGGGGACAGGAACCGGTTAATCGCGTGAAGATAGGCAAAAATACGGCTTCTCAAGGGAATCCCATGCTTCTGCTGGTATTGAAAAAGGAACTCCGATTTTATTTTTGCCATATCGACAAGCGATGGGCATTCCTTTTTACATCCCTTGCACTCAATGCAAAGGTCCATGACATCATACAATCCCTTCCCGGTAAATTCATCGGGAGACAGCTTTCCATGAATGATTCCCCGAAGCGCCTCGGCCCTTGCCCTGGTTGTATCGTATTCATCGCCGGTCGCCTGAAAGGAAGGGCACATCACATTTTCTTTTTTCCGGCATTGTCCGTTGCCATTGCATAGATCGACGGCCAGCTCAAATCCCCCTTCTTCAGAAAAATCGAGAAAAGTCGATATTTTTTGCAATGGGGTATTGGGGTCGAGGCGAAGATGTTCTGTTACCGGTGGACCATGCGTGATCTTTCCGGGGTTCATCAGATGATGAGGGTCAAATGCCTGTTTTAATTCGAGAAATGCCAAAGCGACCCGTTCGCCAAACATCTTTTCGTTCAGCCAGGAGCGGATCAGTCCATCGCCATGCTCGCCGCTCATCGCACCGGAAAATTCCAAAACCATGTCGGAGACTTCCCGCATGATTTTTTCCATTAATAGAAGCTCGTTTGGATCTCGCAGATCGATGTAGGGGCGAATATGCATGCAGCCGGAGCCTATATGCCCATAAATGCCGGCTTCCTTGCCGATATTTTTAAGGTAGGCGCAAAATTTTTTCATGAAGGCGGCCAGTTTTTCAGGAGCAATTGACATGTCTTCGATAAAAGCAATAGCCCGGCTGTAAGAGCGTTTGGATAACAAAAGTCCAAGTCCCGATTTGCGCAAGTCCCAGATCCCTTGCATTTCTTCTTGCGCTGTCAAAGTCGTGAGTTTATAGCCGATCCCCTCCTTTTTGGCCATTTCTGCAAAGGCTTTACACTTGATAAAAATTTCATCGGGAGAGTTTCCTGAAAATTCGGCTAAAATCAAGCCTTCAGGATCATCTGTCAGCCAGGGAAGCCGATTGCGCATGACAGGAGAGCTGTGTCCGGCCGTGATGATCTTCTTGTCGATCAGCTCAAGGGCCGCAGGTTTGTGTAAAAGCATCTTTTCAATTTGCTCAAACCCTTCGTGTATATTGGAAAGATGAATAACGCATATGCCGGCATGCGTCGGCCTTTTTGCGATCCTTAACTTCATCGAGGCGGCAATGCCTAACGTCCCTTCCGAACCGGCAATTACTTTGCTTAAATTGATTGACTCACTATTCAAAAGCTCATCGAGGTTGTATCCGGAAACATGACGCGGGATTTTTGGGAAATGGTTTGCAATATCGTCTGCATATTCTTCGATAATTTTCATTACAGCACGATAGATCGAACCCTCATGTGTCTGCAAATTGCATTTGTTTTTAAATTCCTCAGGGGATAGCTTCGAGAATGTGATCACTTCCCCGCCGCTTAAGACAAGGTCAACGCTTTCCACGTGGTCGACCATTCTTCCATAGTAAAGAGATCTGGCTCCGGCAGCATTATTGCCAAGCATCCCTCCAATAGTGGCCCGGTTCCCGGTCGAGGTATCTGGCCCCAGACGATAACCAAATGGCAAAAGCTCTTCGTTAAGACGGTCCTGGACGACTCCGGGTTCGCAAACGACATATTCTTCTGTAATGTTGATGGTGCGGATGCTGTGGAGATGTTTTGATGTGTCGATGACAAGTCCGCTCCCAAGGCACCCGCCGGTAATCCCTGTGCCAGCACCTCGTGCGATCACCGGTATTTGATAGTCATAGGCGATTTTTAAGCCTCGTCTCAATTCCGCAATATTTTTTGGAAAAAATACCCCGGCCGGCTCCACTTCAAAAATGGAGGCGTCAACGCTATAGATCCTTCTTGTGATTTCATCGAACCGGATATCCTCCAGTTGTTCCTTACATGCTTTGCGAAACTGTTCCATTTTCTCTTGCTCCTAAGTATCCATAGCGGTGGTAGTCAATGCTTAAAGAGACCTCGCGCAAATAGTGCAACAGTTCGATCCGGCCATTAGCTAATACCGGTTCACTGATGATCGTGCAGGACGCATCGGCAAGGGCGATGGCGAATGTCGCAGTAGCAGGCTTCAGGAAGCGGATTTTCCGAATTTTTCCGGTTGCAATGCGGGCGAGTAATTGATCCTCTTCCTCTTCGCAGATTTGGATAGAGGGGTGGTTGATACAAAAGAATTCTGAAATGAGTTCAGGCGAGATGCTGATTTCGAGCGGAGCGTTAACCAGGATAGCTGCTGCCGCAATTCTGAAAATATCGATCATGCGGTCAGATGGCCCTATGCGAAGTGTTTGCGGAAATTGCGGAACATAATACAAGAGATTATCTTGTCCAAGAATGCCGCTTGGATCGTGCCGTTTAGAAAAGTAGTTGCGGTAATAAAATGAGTAGCTTTCGAGGCTTGCAGTCCATAATGCGCACTCTTCGTTTGTCCATGCCGATTGGTTTACCTGTTCTGAAAACCGTTTCAGATCGCCATCAATGGGGGCGCGTTCAGTTGGAAAAGATGTTTCCTTTGCCTTCATGAGTTGAAACAGATAGTTTGGTCCTCCTGCCTTATATCCATATCCAAAGCAGCTTTCTTTACATCCTCCAAACGGCTGCCTTTGGACAATGGCTCCCGTAATCCCGCGATTAATATATCCGTTGCCGACAACGATCTCTTCTGCCCAGCGCTTCTGCTCCCTTTCATCGAGAGTATGAATTCCCCCCGTGAGCCCATACGGCGTAGCATTGGCTATCGCAATGGCATCTTCAATATCATTTGCGCAAATGATCCCCAATACGGGCCCAAAAAGCTCATGCTGGTGCATAAAACTGCCGGAAGTTACGCCGATTTTCAACCCGGGCGACCATAAATTTGGATTGTCTTTGTCCTGAAGTGGTTGTAAAAGCCATTCTTCCCCATCGTCCAGGGTGGTTAAGGCCTGTAGTAGTTTAGGATGAGGCGGACGGATCAAAGGATTAATCCGCGTGGACAGCTCCCAGGGCGATCCCACTTTCATGCTGGCTGTTGCATCGCGCAATTGATTTCTAAAATGGATGTCCTCATAGACTTCTTTTTCGAGAATGACAAGACTGCATGCGCTGCACTTTTGTCCGGAAAATCCGAATGCGGACTGGATGATATCCTTTATCGCTAAATCGCGGTCGGCCATTCGCGATACGATCAATGTATTTTTCCCCCCTGTTTCGGCTATCAGTTCTTTTCCAGGTCTAAGGCGCATCATCAGTTTAGCTGTGTCGGTGGCTCCGGTTACAATCACGACATCGATGCGTGAATCCTGTATAAGCAAGCTTCCTACCGGTTCATCCAGGCACAGGAAAAATTGAAGGACCTCTTTGCTTACTCCTGCATTCCACAGAACATTTGCCAATTGCCACCCCACAAAAACCGCTTCCGGGGCCGGTTTAAAAATTACGCTATTTCCCGCTGCAAGAGCGCTTAAAATGCCTCCTGCGGAAATCGAACAAGGGAAATTCCAGGGAGGGGCAACTAAAACGACCCCTTTGGGCGATAATTCTACGCCGCTTATATGTTCTATGTTTTCTCTGATATGGCGATAGTAGCTTGCAAAATCGATAGCCTCAGAAACTTCGGAATCTGCTTCTGCAACTGTTTTTCCTACATTTGCGACAATAGCGCCAATCAATGAGGCCCGGTTTTTTTGCAGCTCGCTGACAATATTGTCCATGATGGAAAGCCGTTTTTGCAACGGCAATTGGCTCCAGGTACTAAACCCAATCCTTGCTGTTTCAAGAGCTAATTCCATTTCATTTTTGCCGGCAATGGCATATTGATAGGCGCGCATGCCCGGAAATGAGGGGTCTTCCCCCTCACCCATCCTTTCCGTATGGGTGATCTCCATTTTTCCAATGACCAGGGGGATGGCCGGGATTTTTTGGTTTAATCCTTCCAAAAGGATCATTTCTGCCCATAGCCGGTTTGCGCTTTGGGTCCAATCGGTATCCTGTATATTTTTAAAAGAACCGGGACAATAAGGTTCAATCGGGATTTGAAGCCGGTTTTGAGATCTTCTTGACTGATAGCTGACTGTCGGAATCATTTCACAGGCATTGGCAAAAATTTCTGCCTGGGCGTCCCATTCGACAGTTCCAGGCTTCATGTTAAATGCATGGCGCAAAAAATTTTGCGGAGCGGTATTTTCATCGAGCCTCCGTACGAGATAGGCAACGGCATTTTGAAACTCTTCTTGCGATGCGGCAGGGCAATAGAGCAACATATTCCCGGACAATTTTTGGACGACGCGTCTTATGTGATCTGCCATCCCTTCGAGCATTTCAAAACTAATAAAATCTTCTATAGAGTGTTCGGTACGCAATAAAAGCGCATAGGCAATATCAAAAAGATTGTGGGTGGCAATCCCTAAACGTACCGCTTGTGCATGCTTGGGGTTGCATCCATATAAAAGCATCCGTTTAAAATTTGCATCGGTCTCGGATTTTGTGGTATAGGGGGCCTGGCTCCAATTTTTCATCGATGCTTCGACAAGCTCCATGGCTAAATTAGCCCCTTTAACAATCCGGATTTTAATCGGGGCCCCTCCACCCGCAACCCGTTCAATGGCCCAATTTGTCAATTCTTGTTGAATGATAAAGGAATCGGGTAAGTAGCTTTGCAAGACTATCCCTGCGGAAAAATGGAAGAATTCAGGGTCATCCAGCACCTGACGGAACAGCTCGACAGTCAGATGCAGATCCCGATATTCTTCCATGTCCAAATTGACAAATTTTGGCTTTTTGCTGATCTTCAAGCCTTCTTTTCTGCTATAATAATGGCTCTTCGCAGTCCGGTATAAAAGCGTCAGTCTCTCTCTTAAAACTTTTAAGGTATCATCCCACCCAAGAAGGTTAATTTGACTGCATATCGTGGAGATTTTTATGGAAATGTACTCGACTAGAGGATTCTTTAAATCCTTCAGGTAAGTATCCAGGCGCCGGCCGGCCTCCTCTTCCCCTAATATAGCCTCTCCAAGGTGGTTCAAATTGACTTCAATCTCTTCGGCATGTCGTTGTTCGATATGCTTTTTCAAGCTTAAGGGCTCACCTGGTACGATCACAGAAGATATTTCTTGCCTGATATCGTATTTTACCAACGGGATCGAAACAGAAGCAAAAATTTGCCCAAAATATTTAAATGCGAATAATTGAATTTTTTTTATAAAAGTTAAAAAATTAGGGATTCCCAAGGTTTTAATTAAATAATTTAACTGATCGGCAATCCGATGAACATCTTTACTGCGAAAGCATTGGTCAGTCATGTAAGTGGTGAATAATTTACCGACCGGATCGAGCATCATCCGGCTCAAACGATTTTGGATCACCAGTTCTCCCGGCTTGATCGTAGCTCCAGCTTCACTCAACATGTATCCGGCCAGTTCAATGGATAGGGTGCACCTGGCTTCATGGGATAGCGGCTGCTCTTTAGCTTTTTGCATCAGGGTTATTGCCCGTCTGATGAGCGGAGATTCTTGCACGGGGGTCCCTCCTTGCGGTAGTACTTGTCATTCTATACTACAAAATACCACAAGTAAGCGGCCTAAGGGAATTAAAATTTTATATTTTAGATAGGGTGCAATTAAACGATAAGCACGATATGATGACTCAAATACTTTTAATGAGCAACAGTAGTGGATACGATTTTAGCAAGTGTTTTAATCGTTGGATTTTTATGTCTAAGTACTTGGTAGGCTGTCGATCTGGAAACATGAGCCTCTTTTAGAAACTCAACTTTATTATGCTCATCCAAGTAGATTGCCAGCAACTCTACAACGCCTTCGGGATCGTTGTTCAGCAGACATTCCATGATAGCAGAACCAATGAAGTCCGCCGTTAAATAGTTATCAGGATCAAACTTTTTCAATCGAACATTCTTTTTTAACCCTAACTTAAGGTTTTCTTTCGACATATTTAAGGAAGATGCTTTTCGCTTCCTCGATGTCTTTGTCTTGTCCATTTTTATTACCCCCATAAAGCAGAAGCAGGTAGGTTTTTCCCACTTCACCATAATAAATTCGTTTACCATCGTCCCACCGCAACTCAAAAGATTCTGCCTTGATTTTACATCACGAAATCTACAAATGTCGATAATATGATGCAAAAACTAGCAATTTCCGCAAATAAAATTTTTGATTAAATTTTTTAGG
>JABDCW010000060.1 GCA_013287905.1 Chlamydiota bacterium
TATGTCTTAATGCGTTTTTCTATTTCAGATTTTGCCACAATGCTAAATGAGCGCCTGTCGGATCTTTAATGACCGCAAATAAACCCATGTCACCGGCTTTTTGAACAGGCTTTATAACTGTGGCGCCATTTTGACGCGCTTTAGCTAAAGACTGCTCGATATTTTCTACAAGAATATAGGCTAACCAATGGGGTGGAATTTGATTTTGTTGCGCCGCAGGAATTGACCAGATGCCCCCAAATTCTTTATCGCCCTTTTTTATGATGGTATAGGTCATCTCTCCCATATTTTTATCAATGAACTCCCAGCCAAATACTTTACTGTAGAAATTTTTTGCTTCCTGAACATTTGGGGTTGCCAATTCATTCCACACAAATTCTCCTGCTTTAGGGGCCATCGCAGTAGTATTCTCTGCGGCATTTAAATTCAAAGCCATTGCCAAAGCTGAAGCGACAAGATATGCTCTCATATTTTTTCCTTTTGTTTAAAATAAATCTTTATGAAAAAGCCTAGTGCCTAAATAATAAAAACTTTATTGGTTAGGCACTAGATTTACAGATTGATTTAATCAAAGAAATAATTTGTTGGCAATTAAAAACAACATGACTTATATATAAAAAAAATAACTTATATATAAAAAAGCTAACAAAGGAGGGGAAATGAAGATATTTAATGGAAAATTTGGCGCCTTTTTTGCGTTTCTTATTACCTCAGCAGCGGTATTAACTGCTCATAGTCATGGCGATAACAATTTTATTGTAACGAATCTTGTTTCTGATCTCCCAGGTGTAGCTCCAAAGACCGATCCAAACCTTGTTAATTCATGGGGGCTTACCTTTGATGTAAGTGGTAATCTCATCGTTGCAGACAATGGAACGAGCCTTTCCACTTCATATGCTGAAGATGGCACTATCTTAAATTTTGTCGTCAATGTACCAAGCGATCCTTCCGGCGTGGAAATAAATCCTTCCCCCAGCTCGTTTATTATCCCCTCCACTGCTTTTCCTGCGGAATTTCTTTTTGCTACAGAGAACGGCACGATTCTGGCTTTCAATCAAAACGTCGATCCAAACAATGCCATCGTAGTAATAGACAGGTCCGCTAATAACAGCGTTTACAAAGGCTTGGCCATTGCGCAACAACCAACTGGCCAATTCTTCCTCTTTGCCGCTGACTTTCACAATGGTCTGGTTGACATCTTTGATTCGTCATTTAATTTCGTATCATCTTTTACAGATCCCTCTATTCCACAAGGGTTTGCCCCATTTAATGTCAGCGAGATCTATAACAATCTCTATGTCACCTATGCAAAGCAGCTGGCGCCAGATAATCATGATGATCAAGCCGGACCCGGGAATGGCTTTATCGACATCTTTAATACCGATGGCACATTTATGAAACGGCTGGTTTCACGTGGAGCCTTAAATTCACCTTGGGGGCTTGCATTAGCGCCAAAAAGATTTGGAAAGTTTGGCGGGTTTTTATTAGTCGGCAACTTCGGCAATGGAATCATCAACGCCTATGATCCAATAAGCGGAAAATTCCGTGGCCAACTGCAAAGTAAAGACGGTGTGATCGTTATTCCCGGCCTATGGGGAATTAGATTTAATCCTTCACAAGATTGCAATAATCACGCCCCTGCTCTCTTCTTTGCTTCCGGTCCTAATTGTGAAAGTGCCGGTCTGGTCGGAAAAATTACTTCGGGGGGGCGTTGCTCATGCTCAATGCGCTGATGCAGCCGTTTTTTATTTCCGTGATGTAATTCGAGTTATACGTTTTGCGGTCATATTGGCCGCAAAACGTCCAGTATCCATATAAACCCTCAAAAACACCCCCCGTATTTTATAGAGCAACCCTCAAAAACACCCCCCGTATTTTATAGACTTATTATGGAATATCAGATAGAATCGTGATTATACGAAGGAGAAAAGCTCATGATACGGAATCACACCTCATTTCTCATTGAATGGCTCAATTCCCGCAAACGAAAACCATTAGTAATTCGAGGGGCTCGTCAGGTAGGAAAGACTTGGCTTATTCGAGATTTAGCTCACTCTCAAGGGTGGCAACTTATCGAGCTCAACTTTGAAAAGCGCCCAACTTTGGAAACGTTATTTTCCTCCAATGACCCTAAAGAAATTCTTACCAATATTTCCGCTTCGATAGGGCAGAAGATCGAACCGCAAAGAGCTATTTTATTTCTGGATGAAATTCAAGTTGTTCCCCGACTGCTGGAGAAATTACGCTGGTTTGCTGAAGATATGCCTGAACTTGCCGTACTGGCAGCCGGTTCCTTACTGGATTTCACCCTTGCTAAACACGAGTTCAGCATGCCCGTAGGCAGGATAAGCTATATGTATCTGGAACCATTCTCCTTTGAAGAGTTTTTGGATGCGATCGGACAAAATGAACTTCGAAGCTACCTGCAAAACTATGATCTCAACCTTAAAATTCCAGAAGCTATTCACTCACAATTGATAAAATTCATTAAGGAATACTTAGTCGTAGGCGGAATGCCTGCAGCTGTTTCATCCTGGGCAAGTCAAAGCGATCCCCAGACTGTCAATCAAATACAGTTCGATTTATTGACAACGTATCGGGATGACTTTGCCAAATATAGTGGAAGACTCAACATTGAACGTCTTGAAGAAATCATGAGTTCTGTTCCGCGCCAACTGGGAAACAAATTTGTCTATAGAAATGCAAATAGCGAAGTAAATATTCCCCCCTTAAAGCAAGCTCTTGATTTGCTATGCAAAGCCAAAGTATGCCATCGCATCATCGACACCGCAGCCAATGGTTTACCTCTCGATGCCGAAGCTGATGAAAAGTTCTTAAAGGTAATCATGTTGGACTGCGGACTATGTAGTGCATCCCTAGGGCTTGCCTTACATCAGATAGTTGGATTATCTGAGCTTTCCATGATTAACAATGGAGGTATGGCAGAGCAGCTGGTGGGACAGTTACTGCGGACGATACTCCCGGCATATATCCCACCCTCTCTTTATTATTGGCAAAGAAAAAAAAAGGGCTCTGTCGCTGAAGTTGATTACATCATCCAACATGAAAATCAGGTAATCCCTCTCGAAGTAAAGGCTGGTTCAACAGGTACTCTCAAGTCATTACAACAATTCATGATAGAAAAAAAGAAAGCCGTTGCTGTCAGAATTAATTCCGACTTCCCTAGCCTGTGCACGGTTAATACAAAAGATCATGCCGGAACCAATTTTGAATACAAATTGCTGTCCATCCCATTTTATCTTATAGGCCAACTTCATCGTCTTATCAATCATGTATTGGCATAGTTCTTCTGTAGAGGAGTTCATGATTTTAAAAATACTGAATCAAATACAGGGGACCTGTGATATTGAAATAAATAGATAAAAGATTTAGGTTGGGATTTGTAACAAAGATATACACAAACAACTTCTACCTTTGTTTTTGGACAATGGACGACATGGACGAACAACCATGGACGACATGGACAAATTAGGAAATAAACGCACAAATGTCCATAGTTGTTCGTCCATGTCGTCCATGTCGTCCATGGTTGTTCGTCCATGTCGTCCATTGTCCATTAAACAAAGGTAGGAAATTGTTTGTGTATAGCCCATGACAAAAGAGCAATTATGAAGCGGTTATTGCACATCATAGCAACTCCCCGGGAAAATGAGTCTCGTACCTTACAGGTTTCAGAATCATTTTTGGAAGCTTTTAACGAAAGCCATCCCGACTGGGTGATCGATGAATTGAATCTTTCTCAGGAAGACCTCCCTCCATTAAGCATGAAAAGCGTGACCGGCAAATACATACTGTTAGAAGAAAAGGATCTATATGGCAGCTTAAGAGAGGCCTGGGCCGAAATCATTCAGCATATCGAACGGTTCAAAACAGCTGATTTTTATCTGATCAGTACCCCCATGTGGAATTTCCACATCCCTTATATGCTTAAACATTACATAGACCTGATCGTTCAGCCCAAATATCTATTTCGCTACAAAGAGGATGGAACCACTGAAGGACTTTTAAAAGATAAGAAAATGGTCGTGATCACCTCCCGAGGAGGCAGGTATTCCAAAGATAATGAAAAATATGATGTGCAGGAACCCTATCTCAAATTGATCTTTGGATTTGTAGGAATTACTGACATTCATTTTATCAAGGCCGAACCTATGGATATGGGCCTGGAAATTCAAAAAGAACAAATCGAAAAAGCTAAAAAGGCAGCTAAAGAAGCAGGACGAAATGCCTAGAGACATTCCCATTGGAAATGGTTGTGTTTTAATTGCTTTTGACCATTATGCCCTCTTAAGAGAATTATTCTTTCCTCATGTTGGAGAGGAAAATCACACCAGGGGGGAACCATTTCGTTTTGGTATTTGGGTAAATGGGACATTCTCTTGGGCCCCTCATGGATGGAATATTCAAAAGGATTATCTGGATGATTCTTTAATCACTCAGGTAGAGCTCAAAGGCTTCGATTTGAAAATCCATTCAAATGATCTTGTCGATTTTGAAGAAAATATTTATTTAAAAAAAATCACCGTTGAAAATGAATCGGATGAAAAAAAAGAGGTGCGCCTTTTCTTAGGGCATGATTTTCATATCTATGGAAATGCGGTCGGAGATACCGCGGCATTTAGGCCGGAAAACGGTGCCATGCTTCACTACAAAGGAGAAAGGTATTTTTTAATCAATATTCGGGCGAATAACAAGTTCGGGATAGATTTTTTTGCCACTGGAAATAAAGAATCGGGAACGGAAATAGGCACCTGGAAAGATGCTGAAGATGGGGTGTTAAGCGGCAATCCCATCGCTCAAGGCTCTGTCGATTCTGTAATTGCTATTCCATTGACACTTGAAGCTGGAAAAAAAGAGAGTTGTTACTACTGGATAGCGATGGGAAAAAATTGGGAAGAGGTCAAAGCGTTAAACGAACTCGTGAAGAAAAAAACTCCGGAAGCGATTTTCAAACGAACTGATGATTATTGGAAATTATGGGTAAACAAAAGAAAACAGGACTTCTCTTTTTTGCCCGAAAAAATCGTCCGGCAATATAAAAGAAGTCTATTGATTTGCCGCACACAAATTAATAATTGTGGAAGTATCATCGCTGCCAACGATTCTGATGCGGTTTATTTCAATCGGGACACGTATAGTTATATGTGGCCGCGCGATGGGGCATTAATCGCTTATGCCTTAGATCTTGCGGGATATGAAATCACCCAAAACTTCTACAATTTCTGCGCTAAAATTATTTCAAAAGATGGATATTTTTATCATAAATATACGCCGTCCGGCTCTGTAGCCAGTTCCTGGCACCCATGGGTCAAAGAAAAAAAAACACAGCTTCCCATCCAGGAAGATGAGACAGCGCTTGTGATTTGGGCCCTATGGAATCACTATGAAAAATTTAAAGATCTTGAATTTATTCGACCTCATTATACGCCGCTTATCAAAAAAGCTGCCGACTTTATGATGAACTACCGGGACCTTAAAACAGGTCTTCCTCTGCCAAGTTATGATCTTTGGGAAGAAAGGCAAGGGATTTTGACTTTTACGGTTTCATCAGTTTATGGCGGACTTATGGCAGCAGCCCATTTTGCAGAATGTTTTGGCGAGAATGACCTTGCAAAAGAATATCGCCAGGGTGCGGCATTGATGCGGGAAGCCATGGATCAATATCTATATTTAAAAAATGAAAAACGGTTCGCCCGAATGATTAACTTCAAAAAAGATGGCTCAATTGAGGTAGATGCCACTGTCGATGCCAGCCTCTATGGGATTTTTGCTTTCGGAGCCTATAGCCCTACTGATGAAAAAGTTCAAAGTACGATGAACCAGGTGTATGATAGGCTATGGATTAAAACAGGCAGCGGCGGTCTTGCCAGGTATGAAAATGATTCTTACTACCGCGTCAATGAACAAACAGTGGGCAACCCGTGGTTTATCACGACGTTATGGATGGCCCAATACTATATTGCCAGCGCGAAAACAAGAAAAGAATTAGATAGAGCCCTCGATATTTTCAATTGGGTTGCTGACCATGCCTTACAAAGCGGCGTATTAGCTGAACAAATCAATCCACAGACTCAAAAACCTCTGTCCGTTTCTCCCTTAACCTGGAGCCACGGAACTTTTATCACAGCCATTCAGGAATATCTCAATAAATTGCCATGGGTCGATGGAAAATAGCTGACGGTCCACGCTAAACTTCCTACTGTTCAAGTAAATCATTGTAATAAATGTTAAAAGTAATTACAATGTGATTACACAAGAGGTATATTAATTATGGCTCATATTGTTCATATAGGGAATTCATTTGGCGTGAGAATCCCTAAAGCAATCATTCTACAACTGGGGTTCACAGAAGCAACAGATCTTGTTTTCAGCATTACCGAAGGTGGATTATTAATTTCACCTGAAAAACGGGTCCGCGAAGATTGGGAACAAAAGTTCACACCTTCGGGCAAAAGGAAGAGTCCCTCCCGCAAAAGGAAAAGCCCCTCTTTTTCCGGAGAGTTTTCCAATGAATTTGACAACGAAGAGTGGCAATGGTAAAGCAATTCGAAGTTTATCTGATAAATCTAGATCCAACAATAGGAAGCGAAATAAAAAAAACACGCCCTTGCGTCATTATTTCTCCGAACGAAATGCATGGATTAAATACTGTAATCATAGCACCAATGACAACGACATGTAAATCTTATCCAACGCGCATCCCACTATCGTTTGACGGGAAAGAAGGATTCATTGTTTTGGACCAGATACGAACAATAGATAAGTCACGACTGGTAAAACTTCTTGGGACAATCGAAAAAAAATCCGCTCACAATGTTCTCAAGACATTGCAAGAGATGTTCACCTAAGAAGTAATCATACCGGATTGATCACAAAAAAAATTGGAATAATTGAATACAGGAAATTAAATATGTCAGTAATTGTCCCTCATTACCAACTTACCGTCGTTATAGGTTTAATGGAACGAGAGAACAAAATCCTTATTGTGCGTCGTCACGATCCTGAACATGTCCAGTGGCATCACCGTTGGGAGTTTCCTGGAGGAAAAATCGAATTACATGAAACTCCTGTTGATGCCCTAAGACGAGAAGTTAAGGAAGAAACGGGGCTGATCATCAATTCAGAAAGACTGCTTGGAGTCGCTACCCACCATTGGGATACTCCAAAAGGGATCCAGCAAACCTTTATCTTATTGTATCACTCTAACGACTTTTCCGGAGAAGTTCATCTCAATGATAAAGAAAACGATGATTATATCTGGGAAAAGCCGGAAAGCATTGCTTTGCGATCAGATCTTCTCGATGGAAATGTGAAAATGTTCGAGGAACTTTATTTAAACAACCCTTTTCAGTCCACTCCAATCCATTAATAGAGTTTATCTATATGAAATTGTTTATTTGGGATTTCCATGGCGTTCTTGAAAAAGGGAACGATGAGATTGTTCTTGAGATCACTAACCGGGCCTTAAAAATCCATGGTCATTCACGTCAGATGACCCGGCAGGAAGGTGAATTTCTGTCTGGCCGGTTATGGCGCGATTATTTTGCCTATCTCATCCCGGAGCTGGATGAAAATGAGAAATTGGCCTTGCATTCCACCTGTATTGAACTGACACAAAATTCACCGGAAATTTTTACTAAGCATGTAAGGGTAAATGATCATGTCGTACATGTTTTGGAGGCAATTGAAGCTTCTAAACATGCACAGATTTTGATTTCAAATACACAGCCACACATTCTAGACACTTATGTTGGGCTTGTGGGAATAGAAAAGTACTTTCCATCAACGCATCGATTCGGCACAGATTCATCAGTTCAGCACCGAAAAACAAAAAGAGACTGCCTTCATGAATTTTTAAGTATCAGCCAGAAATTTAATGAGATTATTTCAATAGGAGACTCTCCAGGCGATATGGAATTGAGCAATGTTCCTTCCATAAAAGGAACGAGCTACCTCTATTCTTATCCAAACAGGGCCCCTCGTTTAGCCCAATGCCACTATACCATTGATGACTTGCGAATGGTTTTGCGAGAAATTGAAGTAGCGAAACAATAATTTACGCCATGGGCGAGTTTTTTTTGCGAATTCAAAAAAAATTATCACCGCAGAGACAGCTACAGAGATCGCAGAGTTTAGAAATTATTTATAATCCTGGTAATGCCATCCCTAAGCATCATTACATTCATGCTTCATAAGCTGACTCCTGAAGTCCTGGACCAAGAACACGATGTACTTCTATTGCTGCACCGATAATTACATCGGTCAATGCGTTCATCTTCTCTGCGTTCTCGGCCGCTTTCTCTGCGGTTAATATTCTGTTCATACTTTTGGTTTCATATCATTGATTTTCTTGATGGGATCATTTTCCTCATTCATCAACATTTCAGCAAGCAATCTTAATTCTTGTTCTGTGTATTCGAATTGAGGATCATCCTCCATACTAAACAAACACCCTAATATTTCTTGCATTGATGCATCAAGATTTTTAGGATTGTCAGAGTACATGTTGATGGATTAAATTCTGTAACATAAGATCTTCCTCTGGTTGGTCCTATGTTTGCAGTAGCTTTTTCTAAGCCATAATAACGAATTCTGCCATCTGGAAGAATTCGAACATTGTTAGAACAGTGCGATACATTCTCTAATTGGGATAGTTTCCTATTTAAATTAACCCCAGCATTAACACTTTCAGCCCCACGACTTAAAAACCCTTCCCCTTTCCCCACATCAAAAGCTACTGCTTCACCCCCTCTTAAAGCAGAAGTTCCCTTTGAGAAACATGAAGCAAGTACAGCAACGTCAAAAAAACCTTCTCCATAAGCTGAACAACGCTCATTGAATGATGCATTCTCTTCAAGCCTGAAGTTCAGCTTAACGATATAATTTTAGGGAATTTCATCAGGCTGAGGTGGTCTTACTTGTTTTATGAATCTTAATGAAGATGAACCAAATTTCTTAAAATTATGGCGAGCCTGTCTCAAGCTTTCGTCATTAGCCCCTCCTTCAAAATCAATATTGTTATATTGTACATCATCATCTTCCCAATTACAAACCGGGCAAATTTCAAATGTTCCAGGCGATTTTTCTGTTATTGTTAAATAACCGCAGCAGGGACAAGGGTAATATTTATCCATAATTACTGACTCTTTTTATCCTCTTCCTGCTAACTTTCAGCCCAATTTATAAAAATTTTCAGTATTTCTATTAGATTCCTCACACCACCATCGCCTTGGAATTGTTGATTTTTAACTGTACAGTATAACCAGTCGGTATCACTATTTTCTTTCTCTACAGTAGAAAAATACTTCCCTTCTAATTTAGTACCGACCAGGTTAATTGTTACGCTCCAGCCAAGGTTATCGATTGT
>JABDCW010000061.1 GCA_013287905.1 Chlamydiota bacterium
GCTGTACGAAAAACAAAAAGACCCCCAAAAAAAAGCCCTTCAATTGCAGCATTTCATCGAGTCCCTACAGCTCGTTCGCTATTACGAACCTACAACTGGCGATATGGACAAACTCTTTTTTGAATGCGCCAATCATTATATGTACCGCAGCATGCAGATACAAAAACTCGAAGAGATCGGCAAAAACACCTCATCAGAAAAGCTGGCCGTAATGCCCACGGGGTTTGGAAAAACAAAGGCGATGATCCCCACACTGAACCAGGAACAAACGCAAAAAGGGCATGTCGTCAATGTCTGGCCAAGGGGCATTGAAATCCCCAATACGGAAGATGTCCAGGAGTCGACCGAATCGAGCTTTTTAAAACAGGTAGACCGCTTTGCCTTCGACAGGAGTACTCAGTTTTCTCGGGAATCGCTGCAGTTCATCTATGCAGAATTGAAGAAGGGGAAGGAACTTGGGATAGCCTTGAACGTCAAGTCAGAGACGCTCCGTGCATTGCAGCTGCATTGCATTTTATCCTTGCACATGATGAATCAAAAGAAAAGAACTTCAAGCGAGGAACAAGAACAGATTACCCTGATGGGAAAAATTCTTCGTTTCCTGCAACAAAACTCCTGGGCTACGATCGATGAAGCGCATCAGGTGTTAGACCCTCTCGATAAGTTAATCTATACCTTAGGCTCCCCTGCCCGTTTGCCGGAAAATCAGGTACTCTTTTTTGAATCGCTCTTCGGCGAACTCATCTCCGATGAAATCGCCCCCCTTTTACGCATTAAGGAAAACAAACAGGCATTAACGCAAGACAAAGACTATAAACAGGCCAAAGAACTGCTCATCAAGCGGTTCGCCGAAAAATATAAAATGGAGGATACACAAGAGTTTCGCGACTTTATGGAAGGAAATATAGACATGCCTCCTGTCGTTGCCAATCACGAGAGAA
Source organism: Chlamydiota bacterium (assembly GCA_013287905.1). Taxonomy (GTDB): domain Bacteria; phylum Chlamydiota; class Chlamydiia; order Chlamydiales; family Parachlamydiaceae; genus JABDCW01. The sequence continues at coordinate 942 of JABDCW010000061.1, forward strand.
AAGTAGAGCTTTGCTTACTTCAGGGGATGCTCAATCAGGTCTTGAAAGAGAGCATTAAATCTCAGGTCGATGAAAAATTTGGCCTTTCCAAACTGCACACGGCCAAACGCGAATATGCGATCCCCTTTGAAAGCAGCAATACCCCCAAAGAAAATGAGCTGTCCCCCTCGGAATTTAAGAATCCTCATGAGACAGTGGTGAAAACCTATCTGACCTATCTTCATAAGGGGCTCTCCACCCCGCAAATAAAAAAACTCATCCTTCACCTGCAGGCTGTCGCCACTAAAGAAGTATCTCTTGGCATCTCGATGGCCAGCAGCGAGACGAACATCTTCTTTAAAAAGCTTCTGCCTGATTACGACAAAGTTCTTTTGGAGATGCAAGACAAAGATATGGAAGACTTTGCTAAAAAATTGCAGCAGACTCTTCAACAACCGGACAAACAAGACATTTTTAAACTCGTTATCTTTTATTACATTCGCGAGATCATCGCCCCGCAAATTAAATTATACTCAAAAACCCTGGTCAGTTCTGTCCAAAATTTCAGAACCCAGTTCCAAAGCTCTCTTTCGCTTACAGCAACACCCCAGGATGTGGCTGCCCATGGCCCCAATACTTCATTTATCCCCATGGCAGGCACATCGGGCCAGGTGACCCACCTGATGCTGATGAAATCGGAAAAAGTACACGTCATCGAGGGGCAAACTCCTAGACAAGCCCTTGCCGAAACGCTTGCCATTGCACGTAAGACAGAAAAAGCCCGTGCCATCGCCGATATCGCCGCAGAATTCAAGGGATTGTCCAACCGCGAGATCGCCAAAAAAATATGCGATGAATATCGCGGCTCTGACATGCAGGCGGTCCTGTTCTTTGACGAAACGGTACAAAACTTCATGATGATGGATGTGGAAACGGGACTTATTTCCGATCCGAGGGGGGATACAACGTCTCCTGAACAACGCGTCACCATCTATGACCAGGCGCGCACTGTCGGAAGCGACATCAAACAGGCGATCGATGCCGTTGCCTTATTGACAGTAGGAAAAGATACGACAAAGGCTGCCGCAGGCCAGGGAGCCGGAAGGATGCGGCAGTGGCATATGGGGCAAGGGACCGAATGGGTCGTTCCCGAAGCGATCGCTGCACAGATTGCCGCGCGCCAAAAAGAGATGAATCCGCCAAACCTTAGGGAACCGGTAACTCCAGCCGACTCAAATGCCAAACCTCCACCCCCCACTCCTATGCAATTGCTTCTCCATTTCATGGAAAATCAGGCAAATCAGGAAGCGGAGAAAAATTATCAGTCGCAACTGCTGCAGATGGACAACGAGATCCGCCAGGCGGTCATCGACAAAATCCTCAACGTCTCCCTTCGCCATTGTGAAGACGATGAAACGCTCGACGCCGGCAAAATGGCAGCGCTCTACCGTCAATTTGAAAGCGAACTGATGACTGCAGACCCGCTTGATCCGACCATTCTTTATGGAGCGGCGATGACCGAAAGATCGGCTAAAGAGGCTTTGCAGATCCATTATGATAAATGCATGGCCAAAGTGCAGAAACTCAAGTTTACCAAAGAAGAGAAGCAGGCTCTTACGCAAAAGCTGGAACAATATTCACCTGATTCGCCCAAATGGAAGGAGATGGCCTTGCCTTTATCTGTACGAAGCGGTGCAGCATTGGGAATGGAATGCGAAGTGCTGCAGGAAGTAGAAATCGAGGCACAAATAAAAGTGGAGGCCCAAACCCAGACTGCTGCGATCGAAAGGACAGCGCAAAAGTGGGATAAGGTCGATCTCTTTTCGGCCGGTTGGGAAAAACCGATGAGGCTCAACCCATTCCTTGGAAAAATATCCGGTGTTTTTGACAAAATTTTTGCCGGACCCACAAGCATATCTTCTAAAAAAACATCGCGACCTGTGCCGTTTTGGGCAAAGATCGTTGTAATCGCTTTGACTGGCGGCACTATATTCTATATCTATGGAATCTTTTTGGCTTTAAGAAAAATGTTTCAGATGGTCAACAAGAAAATCGATGAGAAAAAGACTCTCACATTTTCGGCAAAATGCTGTACCTGGCGCCTGCGCGAAACTATGGCTATCCAAACCGGGGAAATTGGCACTTCGAAAAGCTTTTTTAGCCCGCAGATTTTAGTGAGCAACAACTTTTACGCCATCAATGTCCCAAAACTCATGGAAGCGCGTCAGATCCCATTGGATGCAGCCGAACAAAAACCGATTTTTGAAGTGATGGTGATCCAGGATGAACTGCCCAATGGAAAAAAACAGATCCAGTTGATGGTGATCGATCAAAACGACAGCACTCAATTTCGGGCTAAATTACGAGATGACAGAGAATCAGAACTGGTCGAAGGAAGAAAGCGCAAAGTGGCGATCTATGACCTGAAAAACAAGATTGTCGCCCAAGGGAGCAATGGATTTACACCAAATGAATTAGAAGACAATCCCGAATTTGTCAAACTTTTGGCCGAGGTCAAGCTGCTCAATGGAGAGGTGGACTATACAGAGCAGGAATTAGATCATATTCGCACCAAAGCCCACACGATGGGAGTAGCTGTCCTTCACAAATTTTTTGTGAACCATGTTCTGCCACTGCATCCGACCCACTACAAGCTCTATCCCAAAACAAACATTGCCAAAGTCCTCGGAGGTCTTCCTAAGAGAACATAAAATTTGAGGTGTATTGATATGACGATTGACACTAATGTCCCTTTCCCAACATTCCCGCCAGCCCAACCTGTCTCACAAGGGGGATCCGTCACGCAAGCGCTGAGAACCGAACACGAAGCAGAACGGCTACGGGAAGAAGCCTTCATTAAAGGACACTCTTTATTATATAAGCCTGTTACCGATCCGCCAAAAGATGCAGATGTCAAATTTATGATGCAATTACTTGGGGATGCCTTTATCGGAAAAATAGCGCCGCTGGAAGGGAATGATCAGAGTACTACTCTCGGCCATACGATCGATTTTCTGGAACGGGCATTAAAGAAAATGGAGGGAGGTGATCCCTCTTTTCAATTTCTCAAGGGGTATGAAAAGATAATTGCAAAACTAGTAGAGGAATACAAAGAGGCAGAAGGAATTGCATTTAGAATAATGTTAATTGCCCTGGAAGGAGACAAAGCCTCAAAAGAGGCACGCAATCGCCTCATTGCAGACTATGCCAAAATTTTGCAGGAACAATTCAGCAAAAAACCTGGCTGGTTTCCGGGAGGCTGGCTGGACAAGTCACGAGGAAGCCATGCCGTCATGCTCCACATCGATACAAAAAAAGGGATGAAGATCATCAACACAGGATCAGGCATTGGAACCTACCATAAATCTGCCAAAGATGTATCCGTAGATCCGTTGACAGGACAATTAAAGGAGGAGGAACTATTTCAGGAGATTGTTGAAGTCACAGGCTGCAGAAAAGACCGCATCGAAAGCGTGGAGTTTTACCAGGCGCTCCTCGAATTAAACTTATGTACGTTTTGGGATTCCTCAGGTATCGAAGCCGGAGCAGAAGAGCTCTACGAAGGGGTGGTTTCTTATTTAGGGGGAAAAATCAGGCATGCGGAAGATCCCAATGCAGATCCCACAATATATAAAAAGCCGCAACGGAGCGGAACATGTGCGATCAAGGGGATTACGGCTTCTCTTTACTATGCCCTGTCTGGCGGATTGGACAAAGTTTCATGGCCGGCAAAAAGCGGGGTCGACTGCTTTAAACAACTCAAGTTTCAGTGGCAGTTAGAAACCCTTGTTGAGGGTGCAAAAAAAATGTTTCTTACAGAATCGGATGCTGCAGCAAACTCTTATGAATACCTTTTGCTTCAGGATGTGTGCCAAAATCTGGCAAGATCGGCAAAAAAGCTCGCGGCAAAACACCTGCTGACGGATGAACAATTGCAAACTTTTGAGGCGACTATCCTCGACATCCAAAAACGGCTGGATGCCTCTGTTCCAAAACAGGAAGAGGCTGCCCAAACGAAACAGACAAGAGTTTCTACCGGTCTTAATCCGGGAGAAATAACTCAATTAATGACCATGATAAAACCAAAAGAGATAAAACATCACGAACAGATATTGGCAAAACCTTTTGATCAACCTTTGAGTCAGGAGCCGGGTGAGTTAGCGAAAGGACAAAAGTCCCTGCAAGATCGTTTTACACCAGAGCTAAGCCAACTATTTCAAATAAAGATCCCGGAAAAATTTGCAAGCGATGAACTGCTTCAATTTATGGGGGATTTTACCCGTTCATTTCAATCGGCATCCGAACATATAAAAGAAAGATATGCCCATAATACTTCTTCCCAGGATAAGGCATATCAGGCATTGTTGGCAAGCCGCCTCTCTGATGTTGTCTCCGCACTTCCCGTACCGGTAAACTACGGTAAAGATATTTGGTCAGATATCCCTCAGGAGAAAGTCATCACATGTATGGAAGGCATTTCAACTCTTCTTAAATTTTGCCTGAAATGTCAGAAGAATAGCACCCCTGATCCGGAAGACACCGTCATGCAATATACCCTTCTTGCTATTTTGGATAAATTAGCGAAAATGCTTCCCGAAACCGGATTAAATGAATTCAGTATGAATTATTACGAATTGCTCCGGGCTGTACGAAGCAATGACTTTGCATTAACATCGGTGACAATGCAGGAAAACTGTCTGAAACTGATGAAATACTTTGCCCCTGGATTCACCATTGAAGAGACCATTAAAAAAACAAACAGGAGCGAATTTGATTCTCATGCCCCTAATTTGTTTTCCTTTAAGTCATGTTCGAAAAACATTGGTTATTATTCCTTATTTTCCATGGGCTTAACTAAAGAGAACATTAACCAGTCGCAAACTTTTCGCTTTTTCTCGAAATTTTTAGAGCAACCGGAAGTGGTAGACAAGTTGCGTATTTCTCAGCCGGCTGCTGTCGAAAAAATAGACAAGATTGCCGCCTTGATGGCAAGTCAGGCGGATAGTGGTCTTCTTCCAAAAGCCGTGTACTTGCTGCAAAATGCCGCTGCCAATATTGTTCGCAAACATGGCAGGTCCGGTGTCGATTGGAATGACCTAGACTGTTCGCCACGTTTGGACCAGGAGGCAAATCCTCGGACATGGAGAATAAGATATCGTTTTGGAAATTCCGGGTTTTTAGGCGGAGAGTATCCGGATATAGTGAAACCAAGTTCATCAGGCGATTCTGAAGTGGAAGAAACTGGCAAAGGGGGTCTTAAGTACTCAAGATTAACACAAAATCAGATCATGCAACGGCATTTAGCTGAACACAGTAAAATACAACTAAGGGAAGGAAGCGGGATAAAAAAGAGCAAAATCTACCAGCTGGAATTAGAGCAATTCAGAGAGCTGCGCATGACGGCAGCAGATCCTTTTGATGAACTTAACCGTATGATCTCCTTTTGCGCACAACATCCCCACCTCCTTAACGACCGCATTGTACAAAACATGTTACTGCATAGCCCCTTTAAACTGGGGCGGATCTCTTCCCAGCTTCACGACAACCCGGCCTATGCAGGAGTGCTTGCCAAATCTTTTAACAACCTCCTAAAGCATTGCCGCGAGATTAAAGATTTGGACTCATACTCCATCGTCTTACAGGTCGGCAAACAGATCGGAGAGTTTATTGCCGACAAAAAAACAGATCCTCCTTTTCCCGATTTTGATGCACTCATGTGGAAAGACTGGATTTTGCCGGGAGAAGCTGGCAAACAACCCCAAGAAGATTTAACTGATCCAAACAAACTAAGAATGGTTTTGCAATTATTACTGCCGGAAAGTACCCGTTCTGTCGAACAATATGCAAACGATTCCGGACTCTTGCTCTCTGTTTCCAAAAACTATTTTGCTGCCATCATTTTATCATCGTTGCAATCAACTCCCGCCGATGATTCTTTACTCCTGACTTTAAGCAAAATAGACGAATCGGTAAAAAAACAGCTGAAGGATAATCCTGAATTCAAAAATGAGCTTCTCGATTTTTTGTTCAACATGTTTGAACCGGGATTTAAGGGAAACTGGCAAGGCACATTCCCTAAATACCATGATGGTAAGCGATCGATTGATCTGACTACCGGAGAGATCGTCACAACAAAAGGAAGCGTACAGCAAAAAGTTCCCGGCCGGATTGTCAATCATCCCTTTTTTAAACAAGTAATGAAAGATCCTGTCAAAACGTGCACTTCCAATGGGCAGGCAATCATCATTAATCAGGGACTGTCTTCTGAAGTAATGGTTGTGGAAGAATCAAAAGAGATCTATTTTTACCGGACAATCGGGGGCAGTCGTTATTTGCTCCGGGAAATTCCCGATTGCTTAACTTCCAATGTCCCTCAGATCGTCAATAAAACAGGTATTCTATGCTGGTCAAAAATCGATGAGGAGAACACTCTATACATTCAGGAAAAAGGGCAATTCGCCTATCAGGTCAACTTTGAAAATACTGTGAATGAATCCAGACTTAAAGTCACTGACATCCTCCGCTTAAAAGATGGAAAATATTGGGTCCCCCCAAAAGCTGTCAATCAATTTTACTCCGATTTTGAACCGGACCCTAATTTCGTATTAAGTTTCGCAAATAAGGAAAAAACGGAGGTGGAAGAACTGGTACTGCCAAGGCTTGGGCTGGAATTTGAAGTGAAAGGAAAACCGGGAGAGAAAAAATTCTATCTAAAACAAACCCCTGGCTTTTATTTAGTAGAAAACCAATTCGTTGATGGAGTGCCAGAAGATATAAAAACTCTGCAGATCACCAACCTTTCGGGAGAAAGGCGTCTTTTGGTCCCAAGGCTTAAAATAAAAGGGGAATGGAGTAAGGAGGAGGGTTCTGTAACCCTTCAGCTGACTCAGTCTATTCCCCTTTCCCAGGAAAAGCCTTGCCCCTGGATTGAATATAAAATCAAAGACGGGAAGCTCCATACCCGCCAGGGGGACGCAAAATTTTTTCAAGTCTATTTAAGCGTTCTGGATGGAAAATTCGACGAGAGCCGGCTTCTTTTGCAAAATTGCCCCCGTTTGCAACGACTGACCGATCAGGAGCTGGAAGTGATCAAATGGGTAAATGAGGCCCTTGGAGAATCCCGCCATCCGGCAGCTATCGCGCTACAGCTAAAACTCAACTGTTTAGTCGAAGAAAACAATTTGAAATACCCCGCCTCAACCGGTCAAAAAAAATGGGAAATAATCAACCCGTCCGAGCTTGGAAAAAGACTGCTCTCTTATCGGGAAAATCAAACAAATGCCCCTTTGCATCGTTTAAGCGAGAAGGAAGAAAAATTTCTTTTCGCCCTTATAGAGAAGAAATTGGTGAAAGAAATCGATAATCTGGAAAAAGAGGGGACTTCAAACTCACAGGCAATTAAAGAGCTCCGGGCGCAACTTTTCGACTTTCGACAAGATACTGAAACCCGCCGAAAATATCTTGAAACGGGGGTTGGAAAGCTTGGACGCTATCGCGTAGCAAATATTAAGGAAATCAAACCGCTCAAGTTTGTTACCCTGAACGATATATTCGGTAAATGGGATGCTTGGCAGCCGCAACCGGTAAACCTTTCAGAAAAGACAATCCTTACTGAAAAGGGATCTGTCTTTGAATCCCAATATTTCGATTATTATGCCGCAATCAAATCATGCACCGACCCCGAACGGGAGACACTCCTGAAACATCTCGAATTTTACAAGTATGTTAAAGGAACCCCTGGTCAATATATCCAGTCGTTGATCGGTGTCGCAAAAAATCCTTTAAGCTATCCTTCCATTCAGGCCTTACAAGATGCGAAAGAAAAAGATGCTATACATTTCTCTCAGTTTAAACGGGACAGGTATGCAAAAGCCCTTTTAAGCAAGCTCGTTCCTTCCAGGGCTGGGGGACATATTTTATCTAAGATCTCCTATCTCTTTAAAAAGATCTCATTCTCAATCACCCTGGAACTTGGCTCCGTACCCTCTGTCCGCTCCTTATTCTTCAAAAAGTTCAAAAAAGAGGCGCTGGCGCCTCTGAAAAAGGGAGAAGGGGCAAAGGGGGGAGAACCCCTGATTACGACAGACAAAGCATTCGATGAATATTTTAAAGGCATTTTGGGCAAGTATTTCGATGAGAAACCGGCGGAACCTGAAAAGGGGGCAGTTCTTCCTGCTTTGGATGCGTCGCTTGTACCTGATGATCCTAAGTACAAACTCCTCAAAGCGAAATTCGAAAAGGAAGCGGCCGAGCTGGAAGAATACCGGAAAATGCAAAAACCGGAGCCAACCTATTCATTAAAAATAGGTGCAGACCTTACGGTTGCAGGACAAGATCTTCACAAACAAGCACAAG
>JABDCW010000062.1 GCA_013287905.1 Chlamydiota bacterium
CGAACAAATCGAAAAAACGTTTACAATTCTTGCAGCTGAGAAAATCGAAATAGACATCTTAATTAACAATGCAGGTCTAGCCCTCTCTTCAGACAAAATTCAGGATGGAAAGCTTAGTGATTGGGAGACTATGTTTGACACAAATGTCAAAGGACTTCTCTACGTCACAAAAGCTGCACTTCCCTTCATGCTTAAGAAAAATCACGGTCACATCATTAATATTGGTTCCGTTGCGGGTCATGGATGTTATGCTTCCGGAAACGTCTACTGTGCAACGAAACATGCTGTGAGAGCGATCAGCAAATCGTTACGTCTCGATCTGTCGGGAACGGCAATTCGGGTCAGTGAAGTTGATCCGGGTGCCGTTGAAACAGAATTTAGCGAGGTTCGCTGGAACGATAAGGAAAAAGCTAAAAAGTTATATCAGGGATTTACCCCATTAATAGCAGAAGATATTGCTGATGCTGTTGTCTATTGCGCAACGAGACCATTGCATGTGAATGTGGCTGAAATCATCGTTTTTCCTCAAGCGCAAGCCTCTCTTACAGATATTTATCGACAAGGAGATACTACAAAAGATGTATTCGCGATTACTAAATCAAAGCACTGAGACACTGGCTGTGAACGTTTTATAAGGTGTTTTTACTCGGATTTTAAGATTATGACCTTTAAAAACACCTGGGAAAAAGCAGACCAACATTTTCAACTGGAAAAGCAGACGATCGAAAATATGGTGCGCCTTGCTTTACCAAATAAAACATTGGCTTTCTATGAAGTCATTTCAGGTGGATGTGCCAACCTTAACATTAAATTCAGCTGCACGAATAGTTCTACCCCTTTACTCCTTAGAATTTATTTGAGGGACAAAGATGCTGCATATCGGGAACAAAAGCTGGCAACTTTAGTCAAAGATTCTATTCCCGTACCCGAAGTCTATTTTGTTAACGATATAGATGATTATCGATTCGCAATAGTCGACTATAAACATGGGATAACTTTGCGAGATCTGCTTTTGAGTGGACGAATGGATAATATTCAAGAGGTCATGGTAGAGGTTGGATCGGCTCTCTCTAAAATTCAAAGCCACCGCTTTCCACAATCTGGTTTCTTTGATAACGACCTTCACATTAAAGATTCAATATCAGCAGATTTCTGTATAACATATACTAAAAAATGTTTAATGCATCCGACAACAATAAAAAAAATCTCCAAAGAAGATATTTCTAAAATACATCACCATCTTGAAAAGTACCATTTTCTATTTCCAGATGGCACTCAAAGCAATCTTGTACATGCAGATTTTGATCCGGCGAATATCTTAGTTCAACACATCCAGGGAAAATGGAAAATATCGGCTATTTTAGACTGGGAGTTTGCTTTTTCAGGATCAACGCTTTGCGACATGGCTAATATGCTCCGTTATGCACACCACATGCCTCCTGAATATGAAAGAGCATTTCTTTATGGTTTACAAAGTGGGGGCTTTCAGCTTCCACAAAATTGGAGGATCAGCATCTTTTTACTGAATTTGCTTTCACTTCTCGATTGCCTTATCCATTGCCCTCCAGAACAACGACCCAATCAATGCGCGGATATTTGTGAACTTATCTCCTTCATCATTCAACATTTGGATAATTGTCATGTACTCTAGCTCCTGAAACCTAAATCATGCGTGCAGTTGCTTAATCCCTTGCTCATTCGGAGGGGCTTTGCAAATACTTCCCAAGTCACTTAAATAGTCCAAATCTGATAAGTAAACATACTGATAAAGATCCCGGACAAATGTGCTATCATCTGTTCTGCAAGCAATCTCAATAATTTTTAAACCATCTTTCCCAGATTCGCTTTGAAATGAATTTAATTTTTCTGTAAGTTCTTTATCTAAATTCTCTTCAGTTTCAGGATTCGCGCAAAGAAAAAATAATCTAAGCGTAAATAAGCCTTCAGGATTCTCTTTTCTCGGTTGCCAATCTATATACTGGTAGGGAACTGATTCATGTATCGGGCTTAGAATTCCTTGATCGTCATAAAATTTCTTCTCTAAACATTTTTTTATTATTTTAGAAAGATTCCCCATTCTTTCTACTAATAAATCTGGGAGAGCAGTTCGTGTAATTGAGCGCCCATACCAACCTGCGAGCTTATCTCCTGCATTTTCTTCTAAGTTAAGTTCTTTAGATGGTTTCATTTCAAGTAATCGCTTTCTATTAAACATAAACCGTTTATTAATATCGCACTCTATACATTTAAATTTGGGATGATCAAGAAGTCTAATCTGTAATTTCCGCTGATTTTTACCTGTGGCTTCTTGGGAGCGTGGATTATACTCATCCAATAATTTTATAACCATTGCCTCAGCATATGGATCAGCTTCAAATCTTCTGGAGACTAATGTGCAAGATTGAGTGCAGATAATCAAAAATTCATTGCCCGACAATGATATCTCAGTTTCAGCTATAGTTATTTTATTTAAAACGCCTCTAGGATCAAAAAGGGAGCCTTGGCGCCAACCATTGAAGGAAATTTGTCTTGCTAGAGCCAAATCATCTTCGTCATTTTGTGAAATTGCATTAAGACTCATATGAGGTTGTCACTTCTCTAATATCGCGTAGAAAGGCATTTGATTTAATCTGTTCGGAGGAAAGCTGCTTAGCAAGCTCACGTTTTTGTTCTTTTTCTGCAAGGGGCCATAGATGAGACAAAGCTAATTTTATAGATTTTTCATCTAAATCTTTTTCTTGAAATAACAAAGATAAAGGTTGTTGATTTGGAATAATTCTTGACCAAAACCTGTAAAGATTGCGTAAATCTGCAATTTTATTCTCACTAAGCAATGTGTAAATTTTTTCTAATCTTTCCTGATTGTGTGGACGAATAGCCCCACCGTTAAGCCAGGCATACACTGATTTTCTTTCTACAAAAGTGATTTCTGCAATTAATGCAATGGGCAATCCTTCATTTTTAAGCCACTCGACAATTTCATTAGAAGATAGGAGCCTGTCTTGCAATGAAATTTTTGCATTTTTTATCTCTTTAGGACATAAATACGCGGTAGCTTGTGGAATGTGCATTTGAGGATAAGACATAAATGCATTTGCGTTATCGACAGAAGAACCAAAAACTAATCCAATGCCCATGAGTGTAGTGATGGGAGTTATATATGTAGAATTGAATGAATTCATAAGCTTACTTCCATTCCTTATGTGCAAAATCAGTTCCTACAGTTTTAAAAACAGAACTTGAAATGGCTCGAAGATTCGTCAAATCTTTTATTACTTTTTTTGTGTCAATTTTTACTGGTTGTTCAAATGTAATAAAATGATCAATATCAATGAGGGCAAAATCTGTTTGAGGTCTTTCTTTTATCCATTGGTTTTTCAAAATCAGAGGAGATTGAAGTTCAGGTGGCAGAGTGAATTGAGGATTTCTTAGTGATTGTAGCCTTAATTCTCCAATTTTTGTTTTATATCTGGCTGCATATGCACTTTGAATTATGGACAATTCTGAATCTGTTGGTTTATTTGGTAGAACCCAAGCGTGTATATATTCATTTAATTCGTGTTTAGACTTTGGGGTTATCAAATTCACATATCGGATTCCGATAGACCTTATCCATTGAATACCTATTTCTGGTAATTTTAACAGGGCTTCCATTCCAAATTGAAATCTTTCAACAAAGTTTTCGAAATCTTGATAATCAATTGAGTGCAAATACAATCCATGTTCAGTCAGAATAAACCCCCATTTTTTGTCTATCGAAAGAAATTGAGCTAACCTACTTTCTTGCTGCCCAGTGTGTATTCCCTGAGGACTAAAATCAGCTGTATAAACAGGAACTTTAACTTCATCTAAAAGAGGATATTCATTCCTGATTTTGTCTAGAAAATTGTCTATAAATCTTTCTACAACCGGAATTTTAGGAAATTGCACCATCCCTAATGTATAAACAAGCGGTGCGTGCTTTAAACGAGTAGTCATCGATACCTCCACTTACTATACAGTCTAGTAAACATAAAGAAACTTTACAATCTAAATCTTTTTTGCGACATTAAATTTCAAAGAACTTGATAGTTCTAGAATTTATCAAGACAGCAATCTCTATAAAGGTATTTTTGGATGACTCAATTGATTTCAGAAAAGAGGGCGATTACTTTTGTTATCCTCTTAGGCATTGTCAGTCTTTTCGGCGACATGACCTATGAAGGTGCTCGTAGTATCAGCGGTCAATATTTAGCTGTTTTAGGGGCAACCGGGACTATTGTAGGTGTTGTGGCAGGCTTAGGAGAGCTCCTTGGTTATAGCTTTAGACTGGTATCCGGGTACATAAGCGATAAAACGGGAAAGTATTGGTTAATCACTTTTATTGGATATTTTCTCAATTTATTTGCAGTCCCTCTCCTGGCTTTAGCAGGAAATTGGCCGTTAGCAGCTTCCTTAATAATACTAGAACGTTTTGGTAAAGCTATTCGCACGCCTGCCAGAGATGCGATGTTATCTTATGCAACAAAGGAAACGGGACGAGGCTGGGGTTTTGGTTTGCACGAAGCAATGGATCAAACAGGAGCCATTATAGGTCCACTAATTGTCAGTTGCATTCTGTATTTTAAAGGTACTTTTCAGACTAGTTTTGCAGCGCTTCTTATCCCGGCCCTATGCGCGATGAGCGTTTTAATCGTCGCGAGAATGTTATATCCACGTCCTCAAGATTTAGAAATTCAAACCATCGCTATAAAAAATGAGGGTCTCACTAAGAAATATTGGCTCTATATTATCGCGATTTCTTGTGTTGCTGCCGGGTATGTTGACTTTCCTTTGATCGCTTTTCACTTTCAAAAAATCGCAACGATTCCCGATGTTTGGGTTCCTGTTTTTTTCTCAATCTCTATGGCTTCTGCAGGATTGGCAGCCTTAATTTGCGGCCGGCTTTATGATAAGATTGGATTTTCTGTTTTACTATTTGTGACAGCTCTTGCTTCGTTATTTGCACCTTTAGTTTTTTTAGGGGGATTTTATCTCTCTTTAATAGGCATGATTCTATGGGGGATAGGCATAGGTGCCCAAGAATCTATTATGCGTGCAGTGGTGGCAAATATGGTGCAAATGAATAAAAGAGGAACAGCCTATGGCATCCTAAATATCTGGTTCGGAATTTTTTGGTTTTTGGGGAGTGCTTTAATGGGCTTTTTATATGATGTTTCTCTGATATCTTTAATTATTTTTTCTATTGGAGCTCAATTGGCAGCAATACCCATCTTATATGCTGTAAAAGAGGCGGAATGAATGCCGTTATACCGAAGGGAATCGCGTTCGGTATAATTGCATCTTTTACCCCGGAGATTATGGAAAAGACAGCCTGATCGCTTAAAGGCAAAATGGAGATCTCACTTAAGAGAAAAAATGATCATACCGGGTCGCTGGTCGTTTGATTATTCTTAAGATGGATTCGAATTCTTTCTACACCTTTGTTTGCTCTATCCCGCTTGAGCTCGATTGCTCCTACTTCTCCGGTCGAACGCACATGAGTGCCTCCACATGGAACTGTGGCAATACCAGTTAGCCTCCAATAACGAGTTTGATTCGTTTCATCGAGAAATCCTTTTTCGATGGGGAGGTCGGCTGCAATAATCTTATTGTACTCTTCGAGTAGCTTTGGGAAGTATACGGCAATATTTACGTCACACTCAAAATCGATGCGTGCACCATTTTCAGCAATATGGGCTCCTCTTTTTTTGATTATTGTGTCAATTTCTTCCGCTTTAAGTTCGACACCTTCCGGTGTCTCGTTAAACAAGCGATTCATGAGCACAAGAATCAACTCGCACGTAAAATGCAAACGCATTAATCGGTTGCGGCGTAACCAGTCTATTTTCATGGTGACATTTGTCCCCGGTACAAACCTGTGTCCCTCGGGAAAGGTGTAGTAAATCAAAAAAGGGGCGCACTTATCCATTTGTGATGACAGGGCTTTAATATCATTGACTGTCACTGTATCGCTTTCTTGTCCTCCACATTCTGAAAAGCCGATTGTTTCAGCAAAAACAACAACATTGCCATCGACGTGGCTTACAACTGTTTCAAGGCTTTGTTGGTAAGGATTATCCCAAAAGACCTTTTTCATGAAGACTCCTTTACAGAAACGATTTGTCCGCCAGTTGCCTTCTGCAGCTCTTTTGCAGGCAAACTAAACACGGCATTGGGCGTGCCGGCTGCCGCCCATAGGGTTTCGTATTGGAGCAGATCTTCATCTATGTAGACGAATGATATGGGATTTTTATGTCCTAGCGGCGGGATGCCGCCTATGGCAAAGCCTGTAATTTCCCTGGCAAAGTCGGCATCCGCTTTTGAAATCTGTTCACCTGCATATTTTTGGATAAATTCTTCATTTACCCGATTTTTTCCGCTTGCAAGTACAAGAACGGGCATATGTGTTTGTTTTGTACGAAAAAGGAGGGATTTTACGATCTGTCCGACTTGACAACCGATTGTCATCGCAGCATCGTTTGCGGTGCGCGTGCTCGCATCAAGTTCGACGACTGCAAACCCCAATCCTTTTTCGCAAAGGGCTCTTTGTACGATCTGTGCGCTTTTGCTAAGTATTGTCATACAATTCTCCTATAAATTTTGTCCGTTATCTTGTATATTGAGTCTATTTTAGCATATGTGCGCTATAACGCACAAGTAATTTTTACTAGAATTTTTCATGATGGAAATATTAAATCGCATAGCATCAGTTTTAAAGGCACTGCGAAAGGAACGTGGGTGGAGTCTGGATAAGGCTGCGCAGGAAACAGGCGTAAGTAAAGCAATGCTTGGTCAGATTGAACGTGCGGAATCGAGTCCAACCATTTCTACGCTATGGAAGATTGCGAGCGGCTTTACAGTCCCTTTTTCCCTTTTTATAGCAGATGAGCAATCGGACTACAGCACCGGCCAAACAAAAGCCCTTCACCCAAGCGATGACAAAATTAAGGTGCTTCCGATCTTTCCTTATGACGAGAAGCTGCACTGTGAAATATTTTTAATAGAGCTTTTACCCGGCTGTGAGCACCTGTCTCCTCCTCATCAACCAAATGTTGTCGAGCACGTACTTGTGGCTGAAGGGTCGATGGAAGTTCTTTTGAATCACACCTGGAAACCATTGACAAAAGGGGAAGGTCTTCGCTTTTGTGCTCATCAAGCTCATGGCTACCGCAACTTGTCCAAGAAAAATTCAACCATATATGATATCATTCACTATCCAACAAGAGAGTCAAGGTGTTCGATATAAATCAGCGGGATCATCCATTTTTTAGCCATTTCAGGTAATCGACGAAATGCAGCCGGAGAAATTTTCGGAGTTTTTGTGAGAAGCTGCGTGGATAATAGACTGAGCTTCCGATTACCAGAACATCGGGGCCTTCTCCTTCTGTAAGATATCTTAGTGTAAAACCATCGATGTCGATATGACCTGTGTGTTTCATTGGGTCCTTTTTTACATTGCTTAGTGGTTTTATCAACCATAGAAGGAGGTTATCATCTAATGTGACCAAGGTAACAAGGCCGTCTCGGCCTTGATCTTAGTCGAGACGACCTGGCTACTTTGTAAAAACTCCCATCGCGTAAAATAAGATTGCAAGCGATAAAAATGTTTCCTCTTGCGAATCCAAGTCTGTTTCCATATTCTTAATAATTTTTGCGTCTTTAGATAGCTCTTAGCTGCTCTAAACCTTTATCAATTAAAGTGTCTAAGGTTTTACTGATTGATTTATGCATTCTTTGTGCAGTTTTAGCAATAAGGTAATGACGTTCGCTATCTGTCCGATAAAAGATTTTACCCTTGAAATGATCTCGATCAATTGGTTCAGGAATTGGCTCACCTTTTTCTTGATAGATCTCTATCGCACAAGCAATAAGGTCTCTTATTACGTTCATGCCTTCGTCCAGACTTTCGGAATCTGTGCAGATACCTGGTAGCTCATTGACCCTAATAATATAATAACAGGATCCCTCATGGGTTTCTGTTTCAATGGTATAGGTCCAAGGAAGATTCAAATAGTAATCTAATCCTTTATTGTCCTTCGTTTTTTTCATTTTGCTCATAATCTTTTACAACCTCCTCCAACATTCGAATTTGATAGGGCAGAAGCTGGGATCGCTTTCTAAGAGATATGTTCTTTTGATATCCTTCCTTCCAAAAAATAAAGTGAGAGCTCCCTGGCGATCTCATCTTGAAACCTAGTTTAAGTAGAAAAATTTCCGCTTCTTCGTAGGAGACATTCTGGC
>JABDCW010000063.1 GCA_013287905.1 Chlamydiota bacterium
CCGATTTGAGCGCGGGAGCCGAAAAAACATGGGTGTTTGACGAATGCAGCACGGTGTGGGACGAAGGGGGGACCCTCATTGCCTCAATCCCTTATGCAAAGGGGAAATTAGACGGGGTCTGCCTCTATTATCATGCTATTTGAATTCCCGTTTTAATAATTTAAGATTGAGGAGGAATACCTGATTTTTTTCCGATACATTTTTTTTATTGATCTTGAAATCGAGAATGAGGAGTTGAGGGCGTTCCGCGGGCGGCGTGCAAGTTCCGATGGGAACCCCTTCGATCCGGCATAAGATTTGCTGCAGGTCCGAAATATTGACCTCTACAGGGTGGGCAAGGGTTTCCGTGACTTCCTGAAATAATGGGGTGGATTGAACGGACCCTTCGACAAAGCGAATCGTGTTCCCATTGCCGTTCAGAAATTCCAGGCGCTTTCTTACATGTTCGTCGACAGGAAAATTTGGGTTATCGATCATGCTATTGAGGCTGTCGATTTCCGGCTCTAAAAGCGTGAGTATTTCCAGGTGTTTATCGATGTAAAAATGGTCTGCATTGCGAAAGTGATTGCGGATGGCGACGTTATTTGCCTGTTTTTGTTCCCGGCTGAAGGCTTGTTCCTGGATGTATTTGATCTGATGGCTTAACTCATGGGTTGAGTTTAATCCATTTGATAAGAAAAACCAGGCAATCGCAAGGGGAACTAAGCCGGCTACGATGAAGTAAAGCAGCAAACGTTGTGGAGGAACAGATTGTAACATATACTCCTGCTTTCTTATGGGATTGGATAAAACGTTTTGTCTTTGAGGTAAAAGGATGTCCGATACTTTCCTTCTACGGAATTCCACTTGATCTCTGCTTTGGGATCTACCATTTTATTTGGAGCAATCAGGGCATCGTGAAATTCTCTTGCCATCTTTGGCGATGGGCTGGAAAATTCCAGTTCGATCTTCACCTGATATTTTTCTTGTTTTTTAGAAGGCTCCGGACGTTTGACGACAGTATAGGTAAAACTTTCAATTTCAAGAGAGGGAGCTTTTTTGTCTGTCCTGTCCCCAACAAAGTTTGGATGCGAGCTGATCCAGGCCAGTACATCGGAGACAAGGGGGACGTTGGGTTGCAGAGGAAAGGTGTGGGGTGTTGATTGAATCTCCTTTTCCAGAAATTGGAGGCGTAACTGAAGATCTTCATTAGTGAGCTGGTCAATTTGCGGGATATGGTCCTGCGCTGAAACAGCCGTATGTTTTTGGGCAAATTCTTTTTCGAATTCAGAATAGGGTTTATTCATGATTTCGAGAAGATTCAGGTATTCGAGTTTTGCAAGCGACTCTTGATGATTGATATAAGAGCGGCCAAATATTGTCAGGGCAATGGATAAGGCAAGGCAAAGAAAACAATAGAGGATGAGAGGCTGTTTTATCCTTTTCCAGGGAGCCGGATAACTTAAAGTCCCCTGGCGGAAATTAACCCTCTGATATCCTAAGGGAAGGACGCTTAAGGCTGTGCCAAGAGGAATGGAATAGAGATTGAGATCTTCCCTGTTTATGTTTTTGACAAGATCTTCTCTTGCTGTCAACAACACTTTTCCCGAGGGCTCGATGAGCCATTCGGGCAGTTTTGGTATATTGGCGCCAGCTCCCGTGATCAGAATAGAGGCGATGTTTTTTCCTTTATATTGCTTTGTCAATGCATAAATAGCCCTTGTCACAGATATGCGTAAAGCCTCTAACGGGGTTTTTAAAAATTCCTGGCCAATGTCGATGCCGGATAAGCCTTGATAAGCGGAAAACTGGTTGGTCTTATTATTGCGTGCAATCTCGAGTAATATTCCCTCGAGTCCATTTGGGAGCGTTGATGAGCAAATTAGATTGCCATTTTCCACAACGATGCAAAGCACTTGTCTGATCCCAATATGCAAAACATAATGAGCATCGGGACTTTGGCAGAAGTGTTTGGCAAAAACAGCCAATCCATGAGGCTCGGCGGAGAGGACTTCCGGATCAATACCCCATTCATTCCATTGTTTGAGGTTGGTTTCCACATGATCTTTGCGGGCCGCTAAAACCGTCAGTTTTGTCCCCTCTTTGTCCTGTGAAAGAAATAGTTTGTCCAAAACGCCATTTTCAATGGGGTAGGGAAGCAAGTTTTCCGCCTGAAAAGCAAAAACGGATTCGACATCTTTTCTTTTTTGCACTTTGAGCTCAAGAGGGCGGATAAGCAGATCTGATGTAGGAGAAGTCGCGGCAATGAGGTTGTTGCCGATGATTTCCTGTAATTTCTTTTGCTCTTCGGAATCGGAAAGGCCGATCTCGGGTAAAATGGGATATTCGAACAACTCTTTTACACATGGTTTTTTTCTCACAATGTGTACTACAATACCCCTTATCATGAAGGCATCTAATTCAAGTCCGATCACTTGAGGGGCTATTGGCTTGTTAAACATCTATTGTTTCTCCGGATTGACAATCAAAAAGGTACGTTTACACTCTACACCTGCCGGGTCAGCAACGCAGGCTTCCAAATCGGATAATGTTTCATTAATGACAGTTATAGCAGCTAAGGGAAATATTTGAAGCAGATTTTTAGCTTCGGCTGTGCCAGGAGAAACGTTTGTGTACAAAATCGTCCAATCGTACATCTTTTGCAATTTGGTTAATAGTTCGGTAAACCGCTTTGTTCCTGACAATTCGTTTCCGTACCGGCAGATCCCCCCGGCTTCTATATAATCATAACATAAAGTCTTATTGATTGCCGGCGCCTCATTTTTTCCTTCCAGATATTGCAGAAGACCGTTGGCTTGGCTGTCAGACCGATCGAAGTTAAGATCGAGCAGTATCGCGGTTTTATTTGATTTGAAAAGCAGCTCTGCCAAAACCGGCGCATAATGCGGCCCATGGTTTTCAAGGGCCAAAAGCTGTTGCCCATTCGTCTTGTTTCCTTCCATAAATGTGAGTAGATGGCGCAATGTTTCCAAATCGCTGTTATGCAAAGGTTCCTGACCGGATGAGTGCAGATTCTGGCGGGAAAGTAAGCCAGATACATGCTGCCCATTGGCTATTAATCCCTCTTTTGTTATGTGCACCCCATTGACCACTGACTGGAATAATGCCCAGCCGCAACTGATAAAACCACCAAAAAAAGCCCCCAGAAGCGTAAACAACAACAGATGATGCGGTTTTGGATGAAGGGGGACAATAGGCTGATCGACAGGGGAGGACCTGATGACCTCCAGATTCGCGCTGCTGAGTTTTGTTTCCACCAGTTGGACAAGCTCTTCCATGATTTTATAATTGACATTCATCTTATATTCGATCAGTTGTTCCTCAGTCCATTTAGAAGGAAATAATGACATATCGAATTGCAGGTCGGAGAGGTTTTTCTGAATTAAGCGCGCTTCGTCTTTCATGTTTTCTAAAGCATGACCGATGAATTCCTTGATTTCTCTTTCCAAAATAGAAATATGATCGTTAATCAACAGGAGATTTTTATGTTTTAACATGTTGATTTTATCTTTTAAATGTTCCTGGCTTAAAACTACAAGGTCGGAATTTTGTTGCAGATGGTTAATCAGAAATTGTTTTTGAATCTTTAAGTCGCTTTTAATCCGTTCTTTCTCTTTTAAACTTAAATTGTCATTGTCCTTTAAGGATAGAACTAACTGGCTCGTTTTTGACATAATGGACGCAGCGATTTCATCATTGATGGTGGAACTGAGCGAGCTGATCTCAAATTCGGGGTCTTGCAGTTGTTGAATAATGAATTGTTGCTGGATCAATGTCGATTCATTTTTACTAAATTCTTTGCTGTAGCCTAAGAGAAGTTCATGAGCTGTCTGTCTGTTAATCCCTTCACTTACAAGATGTGAATTTGGATCGGTTTTTTCGTTTTTTAATCCAAGCTTCAATGCATTTGCTTCTTGCCTGAGAAGAGTGACCTCATGGATGCGGGGGTGTATTTCCTTTGTGGAAGGAAAAAAAAGAACTTTCTCATAATCGGAAAATTCATAGACTTGGGCCAGCCTATGGATATTCATATTGAGCGCAATGAGCTCTTCTTGCAATTTCTTTTGATTTTTTGCGATGAAGCGAAAAGCTTCAGATGAGGAGGTAAAGCCTGTGAGCTTGAGGTCAGAAGATACGGCATGGGCGTGAGCTGTTAAAACCTTTTCCAATTCGCTTGTCAGTTCGTAATGTCTTTTATTGAGATATCCGACCTGTATGGTCTTTAGTTCCTCCATCTCTTCCCTGATCAACTCAATGTAGAGTTGCATAAAATCATTGATGTACTTAGCTGCGAGGTGCCGGTTAGGGTGGGTGTAGGTGATTTTGAGAAGTTTTCTGTCTTTTGCATCATTGTCGATTTTTAACTTAAGGGAAATCCCCTTTGCCACATGTGCCAAAGGTTGTAAATGAAGTAAATATCTTTCCCCGGGAGCGGCACTGTCGGACAGCATATGTGCTGTCAGGGTAACTTTTGGATCGGTAAAGGGGGTGCCAAAGGCGCCTTCCCCCATCTTTTTATTGTTCTCATCGTACAGGGAAAATGTTTTATCTGAATCAGCTATCAAGGATAGGTTCAGAGGGGTTTCCCCGGTAAATTTGATCTCTGTGACTGCGATCTCTTCTTTCGGATCCGTAACCGATGGCGCTTGCGAAGGGCGGAAAATCGCATATTCGGCAAGAAGATTATTTTTGATCACCCTCAATAGTGCAAAGGGATCTGACTGATCTTTTGCAATGGTTGCCTGCATATTGTTGGCTAATGCAAGCCTCATCGCCAGTTTTCTTGATTTCATCAGGGAAATTCCGCTACTGTCATCTGTCTCTTTCCCAAATAGTTTAATTAAAGATCCGGTGTCGTTAGAGGCTTTGTTTTTTTCCAGAAAAGTCCCTTCAGCTATGTATTCGACAGGTTTTGTCGCCTGGATGAAAAATCCGAGCAAGGCAAAAACGGCCGCTGTAATAGCGATTTTGGACCGGTTTTTTTTAAAAACTGCCAGAAAATCATATAACGTCAGCACGGGACTTCCTGTTTTATTTGTATTTGCCATTTTATACTACTCGTAACTGAAAAAAAGTTTTCGTGCCCGTGCCCATGCCCATGCCCATGCCCGAATTTATTGTTTATTTCCAAATTCTTTTACCCCCTGCAATTCAAGCAAGAAATAAAGTTTGGAAAAGATAAATAGATGCGGGCACGGTCACGGTCACGCTCACGGGCACGTAAACTAATTCTTCGCTTCCCTACACTCCTGGCTATAAGCCCATCCGGAGACTAAAAATAATAAGCTCATCGGCTTATAGGCCAGATAAATATCAAAAAAGATCATATTAATCAAAAAAGCAATTGTCATCCATTTTAAATATGGGGTTTGACGATAAATTACATAGATCGATTTTCCAAACAGAAGAGACCCGATAATACCATTTTCCGTTAATAGGCGCAAATAACCCCCATCTAAAGCGGCTTTTGCAAATCCGGGACCAATTCCCTGGAGGTAGCATTCGGGATTTAAGTAATAGATTTTCAATGCATAACACCATTTTCTAATCCGCAACCACCAGCTCATGTCATAATTATCATAGGGTACAGCCTCATGCTCGATGGGGTCAAGGGTTAAGTCGATGTTTTCCCACACCAGGCTGATCAATCCAATATTTTTAAACGAAAGCAGTCCTTCACTTCGTTGAAAGACAATGGCAGTATTCACTATCAATTCAAAGGCTAATAGGGCGCTTACAGGGATAAAGATGGCAATAAACAGGAAAGGGGCAAATGAATACTTAAAATCTTGTTTGATGCGAAACAGGAATGAGAGGACTAAAGTAAAAATGGAAAGCCTCGATCCCGTGAAGATCACCGCAATTAAGCAGAGCAAAAAGATCAGATAGGGGGCAGTGCTAAATTTTTTATAAGGTAACCAGGGCGTCCCGCCCTGGCTGGATGTCTGCGATGATAAGCAGGGAGTCGAAGCCCTTGCTACGTTATTATCCTCACTAAACACGAGAAAACAAAATGCCATATTGATTAAAGCGCCAGCTTCTGAAGAAAAGGAGGCAATACCCGAAACATATTGTGTTGCGCTTGGAATATATCCGGTTGTCGAAAAATGGCCGATAACCCCCATTTTTTGCCCTGCCATGATGAGGATATTCCAGATAAGAAAAGCCTTGATGACCGAAGAAATGGGAAAATGTAAGGAGCATAGCATACCGATGTAAAAAAATAGAAAATATTCCAATAAACGAAAGACATAGAAAATACTGGCATTCACATGGAGGATCTCTAAACCAACAAGCAGCCGATTGGAAAAATAGGAAAAAAGAGCAAAGGCAATAAAGGCAAAGAACCATCTCTCGAGAGCTGTCGCTTTGATTTTTAAAACAAAATGGGCCCAAAAGATAATAAGAGAAAACAAAAGTAATATAAAGTCGTCGATCCGCAGTCCCGCAGTTTCGCTTTGGCTTAAAAGGAGCAGATTGATTTTTGGAAAAAAAAGCAAGGGAAGGCAGCAAATTACGATAATCAGCGAAAAGAAACGATCAAAAAAAACTCGAACCATGCACACTGCCTAATTGGGACTAACAATTTGATACACACCCCATCCTGTCTGGAAAGCCTGAGCGCTTGGCAATAATTGACTGATAAACCGGTTCCATTCGGTGATGGTTGTTGCCGTTACATATACGGTATCTCCGGGCATTAAAAGAAGGCTGTCATTGGGCAGATGAATGATATGTTCCCATGCCAAAGTGTAGATCTTTGGACATTGGAGATTGCCCCGGATAACCTGGATATGCCGTTTGTCTCCTGTAAAGGGGATTCCGCCGGCATGGACTAAAGCCTCTCTTAATGACATAAACCCGTAAGGTAAAAAGACAGGTCTTGGGGAATTTACCTCTCCCATAACCATCACAGCACTGTCTTGTTTGTTGGCAATAAAAATTTTGTCCCCCCCGCGCATCACGATATTTTGACACATGTCTCCTTCATTAACAAGCTGGTAGAGGTCGACGGGCAAGGGGCATCCACCCCTTTGGACATAGCTCATAAAGAGATTGGCATCGGGAGGGATATGTGCATTGGCAATGACCTCATAGAGGCGTATTTTTCCATTCACCGGGACAGTTGCATGTTCGACCATTCCTGTGAGTTCGACTCTGCGCGACAGGCGGTCCTGATATTTGACAAAGACCTCGATATCCTGGATCTGCTCCCGGAATTTTTGCTGCAGCAATGCACTTGCCTCTTCCAGCGAGAGCCCAAGGACATAAACCGCGGAAATATCGGGCAGATAAATTTGTCCATCGGTGACTTTAAAACCCCCGACGGTATTGTTAATAAACTGGAAAGATTCCATTAAATCTTTCCGTTTGGGATGGTGGATGGCAATATTTAAGACATCATCTTCTGCGATCACATCTTTATATTCTTCCATGGCTTCGCAGTCAAGTTCGCCTACAGGCATTCCCATCATTGTCAAAATGGCGAATTTTCCCTGCCGGATCTGATAGGAATCGATCACGAATTCATCGGCGCCCATGATGTCATACTGACAGGCGGGGTGTGAGCATGCCGTCAGGAACAGCCCTAAAGACAATGCCCCAACGATTAGCCGGATGGATGTTTTGTATAAAGACCGATGCATGATTTACTTCCTGAATTTAGTGCTCCCAAGTTTATGACTGGTTTATTTAATTGTCAATTACAAGAGGTTGATTAAGGTGTGAAAAAAGGCGAGAGGTTAAGTAAGGTAGC
>JABDCW010000064.1 GCA_013287905.1 Chlamydiota bacterium
AGTATCCCGAAGTGCTTTCTAAAAAAGCACTTTCGACAACGGATGTTGGCATGGTTCTACACCATTTTTCTAATTATTTAAAAAACGGAGGGATCCCGGAATATGTAGAGTTTGAAAAAACAGAATATCTTAAAGACTTATTGGAAGGGATTCTCTACCGGGACATTATCGTTCGCTATAAAATTCAGGATGAAAAAGCGTTGAGAGAGACGGTGTATTATTTAGCAAGCAATATAGGTAAAGAATTTAGTTACACAAATCTGGCTAAAACTGTCGGCGTGAGCAGCCCGCACACCATCGCAAATTATTGTGATTATTTGGAGCAATGTTATCTTTGCTTCTTTATCTGCCGTTACAGCCATTCTCTGCAAAAGCAAATTCAATCCAATAAGAAATGCTATATGATCGATCCCGCTCTGATTCGGACAACTGGATTCCGGGTAAGCGAAGATCGAGGCCGTCTCTTGGAGAATATCGTATTTCTTCATCTTAGGATGAAGATGAAGGAAATCTACTTCCATAAGGACAAGAAAGAATGTGATTTTCTTTTGAGAGAAGGGAACCAGATTGTTCAAGCCATTCAAGTGACGACAAGTCTTTCAAATCCCGAAGTAAAAAAACGGGAGATCGAGGGATTGATCGAAGCAATGAGAGCTTATGATTTACAGGAAGGAATCCTCCTTACGGAGAACGAAAGCGATACAATTGAAATAGAAGAGTTTCGAATTTTAGTGATACCCATTTGGAAATGGTTATTGTTTCAATAGAACGGGTGCCCATTCATCAACTTGTTCTTTCGTATAGTGTTGAATATTGATCCGATGAATTGTGTTGTAGTAAATACTGGCAATAGCCTGCGTATCTTCGGTGCGGTAATTTCTTAAAAGTATTTTGATGGTCATAATGTTCTAGACCTAGCTTGCGCGGTTAAATTCTTTTTCAAACTGTTCAATCGTTTTTAGAATTAATTCCCATGTAGGGATCTCTCTGAAGAGCATGGATTCCATCAGCGCATAATCTTTTTCAAGTTCATTTAAAATCCGAGCAGGAGGAAATAGTTTTAAAGTTTCCTTTCTAGCTGTTCCATAGCTTGCCCAACTTGAGGCAAAATAAATGCTTTTATGGATAGCGACACGTTCAAGTAGCGCAGTTTCAAAAAGGGCCTTTTTCTTAATTTCAGAATTTAGCAAGCGAAAGAAATCATAATAGTGCCTTGAAATTCGTGGAGGAAGCTTTTTATCTTCAGGTAAATGTGCATATTGATGAAGGATAGTCGCTTTTTCCCAGAAAGTTCGTTCAGCATTCAGTACACGAACCATTATTTCAGATTCATGGATTTTTTCTTTTAGTGCCTCTTTAACATAGCTCCGTACTCGATGCTCACTGACAGGCCAGTGTTCTGATCTTGCGCCAATTTCGATTTTTACGAGCGGAAGAATATATCCAGCTTTTGAAGTTTCACTTGGGTATGCGAATAATAATGTTTGAGCATCTGGATCTTTTTGATCTGGGAAGATTTGCCATCCATCGGTTGTTCCAAGTTTTGCAGCAAAAATGTCTTTAAGGTCGGCTAGCATTTTAGTTTGCACATAAGTAGAGCATGCTTTTGAAAGATTATCGATGATAGCGTTTTGCTTTTTCTTAGAAGGCGCATTTTCAGGGTCATGGGGTGTACCAAAGCCAAAAAAATCTCTTTCAATTGAAAGATCAATATCCTCCGAAAATCGATCAATTAATCCATATATTTTTGAAAGAGATGTGCCTCCTTTGAAGGTGAGATAAGGCTTTAGCTTTTCAAGTGAAAAGAGACTTTCCAAGACCCAAACAACCCAATAGTCCTTTTCAATTATTTCAAGAGGCATTTTCTTAATATCACTTGCAGTTTTAAAAAAAAGCCCACGTTCATTTTTTGATAAAAGATGAATTTCTTTCATGGTTTGAGCCCTATAATTTCAAAAACAATGACTCGCATCCATGCAGGAGCAAATTTCATGTTTTCTCTGATTTCTTTTTCATTGGAGTTTTTAAGGAATTCCGCAATTCGTGCACGAGCTATCTGGTCAATATGATCTTTTCCTAGATTTTTCATAGCTTGAATTAAAAGACCTTCTTTAGTGCCTGCCGAAGACATAATTTTCTTTGTGGTCTTTTTAAAAACAATTTTTTGATTCCCTATTTTAACTGTCCTGGATGGACCTTCAGTTAAAAATATAACCCGCCCAGGAACCTGGTTAGATAGGCCGACTAAATTAGCCGCATGAGCTCCAGCGGGTTGAATTTGAACCCCGTTTTTTTCTGCTATAGCTTTAGCGACTTCATTTAAATCAGGAGGAATTATGCCTAAAAGGTCATGCATTATCGGGTAATCGTAAATACCTTGCGCAAGCCTTCGGATGAAATTTTGTTTTTGAAGCAGAGAAAGAGCTTTTCGGATAGAGGGATTGCTGCCCAAATCGGAAAAATGTATGGGGGTAAAACACCATCCGTGGCCGTGATCGATAATTCTATTTTTTACTGCAATTTCAACGCTGTGTCGCATTTTTGTTGCTCTCCATTTTTCACAAACATAGCATATTTTTGTGAAAAATAACAACTAGATTATCTTTTTTCACAAAAAAAGCATCTTTTTGTGAATTTTGAATGTGATTATCAAAAATATAATTATGGAAAGGCGCATATCCAGGAAATCGGTTGTTCAGTATCGGCGTGCCTGGGCTGTAATATTACGCCACTCTGTGGCTGGTTGCAGAAAATAATATAATGCGTGGGCCATGGTATCTTATTCACAAAAATAACGATTTTTTGTGAAAAATAAGCAGCGGAACGATTATCAATTTCACAAAACTTCAGCAGTTTTTGTGAAATTACCATATGGAATTTGGCCAACAACCTGTTGGCTAATTGCAAATTCTGGATATTCCTTTGCGAATTGAACCGTGTATACCAAGGTGGTTCAAAAGTTGGGATTTTGACAAGGAGGCTGCTCAAAATTTTTTGTCTGGAACGAGTGACCATTGCCTATGGCAAGGCACGAGTGAAGACAAAAATTTTGATGCAAAGCCGATGCCGTCAAAAACTAATTTTTGAATCACGTTCGGTATACTTGATATTTATTAGAGAGAAGCCCCTCATCTCAGAGAAGGTGGATTTGAGGTCTTTGACTAAATTTTCGATGGTCTTAGCACCAGCCTTCACCCTTCTGTTTGAGATGGATTTTAGAACCTATTTCCCAATAAAGGTTGATGAGTTCGTGATTTACAGCTAAAGCAGCTTTTACCTGAGAGGTTAAGATTTTTTCTTTAATCTCTTTGAAGAAAGCTATGTATTCTTTCAGGTTTGTGGCCTGCACTTTTTCGATTATATTAGATGGCATTTTATTCTCTTGGTGTGAGTCGGGGAGTGTAGCAGGTAAGGGCTAAAAACGAAATAGTTTTACGCCCGTTTCCTCCTGTGCCGTATACCACTAAAAACAAAAGGCTTCAGTCGTTAAACTGAAGCCTTAAAATTGGATGGAGGTGGAAAGACGCATTCAGAACTTTTGCCTGGCATAAATTGATCCAGAAATGGCCGTATTCTAGCAGATACGGCCAAACAACTTGAAAAAATGGCCGTATTTAAGGTAGAATGGCCGTATAAGATAAAGGTGGCCGTAATGAGCTTACGTGACAATAAAATGATGGTATTGAGGCTTTTAGGTTTAGAATTCGAACCAATCGGTCTGCCACGGCTGATGCATAGATTGGGGGGAAGCTTTAAGGAAAGGTCTGTCAGGAGATGGCTACACCTTTTAGTTGAGGAGGGAGCTGTTAGGAAAGTAGGCCAAAAGCGCGGAACTAAATATATCGTAGTAGGTCGATCAGAAGAAGCTAAAGACGAATTAAGCAGTTGTTTCAGTTCGGCAAGTTTGAAAATTATTGAGTTCGTGAAGAGGCCCTTGTTTGAGCGGCATCCTGTTGCATATGCTGATGACTGGTTTGACAGCTATCAACCTAATTCTAGCTACTATTTATCAGAGATGTTGCGACAGCAGTTGCAAGCATCAGGGGAACGAGTTAATGCCAAAGATCCTGCAGGTACTTATGCTCACCAAATTTTTAATAGACTGATCATTGATCTGTCATATAACTCATCGCGTTTGGAGGGAAATACCTACTCTTTGTTAGATACTGAACGTTTGCTGCTTCATGGTGATACTGCAGAGGGAAAGTTGGATGAAGAGAAAGCGATGATTTTGAATCACAAGGAAGCTATTCGTTATCTTGTTGATAATGCACAAAAGATCGAGGTTAGTCGTAATGTTATATGTACGCTGCACTTCTTGCTGTCTGATGGACTTCTGGAGTCAACGGAAGCGGGCAAGGTGCGAAGGCATGGTGTTCGCATCGGAGGATCAACTTATATCCCCTTTGAAGATCCAAGAAGATTAGAGCAACAACTGGAGAAAGTAGCCCATACGGCGATGCAAATTAGAGATCCTTATGAGCAAAGCATTTTTTTATTGGTTCACATTAGTTATCTGCAGGCTTTTGCAGACGTGAATAAACGGACTGCTCGACTATCTGCCAATATATCGTTGATCCGAGGAAATCTTGTGCCGCTCGCATTCAGTGATGTCAGAGTCGAAGACTATATGTCTGCAATGATTGCGATTTATGAACTCCAGAACGTGAAGCCGCTCGTAGACCTATATGTTTATTCCTATCTGCGCACCTGCGCAGCCTATGACTCGACGGTCAAAGCTATGGGCTTTGATGAGGTGCGCGTGCGGTATCGGCAGGAGCGTAAAAAAGTGGTAAGGAGCGTAATTTTACAAATACTAGTCGGAGAAACACTAAAAAAGTTTGTAGATGGGAAAGCAGACGAGTACATACCAATGATAGCGCGAGCCGCCTTCGTAGAGGATGTTCTAGAGGACTTGGAGCAGATGGATGAAAGTAGGTTGGCTGGCCTAGGTATCACACCAGAGCAGTTGAAGAATTGGGAAGAGAGGAGGGGGTAAGAAAATGACTCTTACGGGAAACCCATCACTGGTTGGCACGCAGTTAAATAATCCTCCTGCTAATCCCCTTTTTTTAATGCAAGACAAGAATATAGATTTCTAGTGCGTAATTGAGCTTTACGCAGTCAAATTTTTTGATGTGAATTTTGTGTTGTATGTCACTAAAAACAAAAGGCTTCAATCCAAAGATTGAAGCCTTTTGTTTGATTGGAGGTGGAGAGACGCATTCAGAACTTTTGACTGGCAAAAATTTAAAAGTCTTAGTACAATCGTCAGGCGTGAAGCAGAATTGACTTGTTCCTTACAATAGAGGTAAGATATGTTAAGTAAGTATTTCCTTGTAGCACTTGTAATAGCTCATTGCTCTTTAATTTGCGCCGAAGAGGAGTGGATTACCCATCGAGAATGGCCTTATTTGACATCAGAGGCTCTGAAAACACGCTATGCAATTACCTCCTATTTGCTTCGTGATTGCGATATGATAATTGAAATAGGAGGGTATAAAACCCCTATAAGCGATTTTGTTACGGATAAGGATGTAATTGTGATCGATCCTAAAATAGAGAGAAAAATCACTGAAAAAGTAGTTCATTTGCCAATAAAAATTCAGGATTGGAATGGTTCAATTAGGAGTTCAAATTATGCTGTTGTCATTCTAGGGATGGACT
This sequence comes from Chlamydiota bacterium, assembly GCA_013287905.1. Lineage (GTDB taxonomy): Bacteria > Chlamydiota > Chlamydiia > Chlamydiales > Parachlamydiaceae > JABDCW01. The sequence continues at coordinate 5,668 of JABDCW010000064.1, forward strand.
TGCATTTAGATGATAGTGGATGGAAGAGAGTGTTTGAGCTTATTAATGGATCTAAGAGAACTGTTATTGAATTTTCAGCGTCATATAAGCCAGCCCATCAACAATTTAAATTCATCTGTGATAACATAACTAAAAATAAATCTGTGGGTGTGAAGCTAGATTTAACTGAAAATGACACTAGTAAGTATCTTGAATTTTATCCTCACCGAAATCTTTATTGTTTCGAATAACAGTTAACTCATTGACATTGAATAAAGCAGTAAAAAGGCTTCAGTTGTAAAACGGAAGCTTTTTGTTTTATTGGGAGAGAATTGAACTCTTTAACGAATGCAAAGAGCCCATCCAATTTAATGAGCTTTGAAATGGTAAGGGCAAGACGATGGGAGTAAAGAAATGGCTATAGTTAAAGCAACAATTTTTTTTGAAAAGCGCTTTTGGGTGGGAACTTTTGAGCGCACAGACAAAGAAGGATATACAGTTGCACGTCATATTTTTGGTGCAGAACCCTCTGATTCTGAGGTTCATGAATTTGTTCTAAATCATTATGTGAAGCTAAAATTTGGAGAAGCTAAAAAAGTAAGCATTCAAATTCAGCGAATGAATCCAAAAAGAGTGCAGCGGGAAGTTCGTCGAGAAATGGAAAAAATGAAGGAAACTTCAAAGCCTTCAACTTTAGCGCAAGATTACATGCGAGAAGAGATTGAGAAGAAAAAGAAAGAGAAAAAAAGCATAAGCAGCGCTGAAAAACAAGCTCGTAAAGATGAGCAATTTTCTCTTAAACAAGAAAAACGGAAGGAAAAACACCGTGGTCATTGAGGGCAAGAACAATATTCTAATGAAGGATAAACGAATTCTTATATCGGGAGCTGGGATTGCTGGCTTTACATTAGCTTACTGGTTAAGACAACGAGGTTTTTCTCCAACTATTATCGAAAAACATCCTTATGTGAGAGGAGGAGGATATAGAGTTGACGTACGTGGCACAGCTCTTGAAGTTGCGAAAAGAATGGGGATTTATCAAGATTTCTTAGAAGCTAACGTAAATCTTGTAAGGTCAAAATTTGTCTCTTCTGACCAGAAGGTCTTTGAATTTGATGGAGATATTTTAGGGCGCTCTTCAAAAGGAGATATAGAAATTAATCGGTGGGATCTTGCTCAAATCTTGTCTAAAAAAGTGGGTGAGATTGAAATTATTTATGATGATTCCATTACAAATATAGATGGAAGAATGGTTCATTTTGAACAGATGAAACCAAGAGAGTTTGATATCGTGATTGGGGCTGATGGGCAATATTCGAATGTGAGACGATTGGTTTTTGGAGAAGATGCAGTATTTCTAAAGAAATATGGGATACAGTTTTGTGTCTTCCCGATCCCAAACATTTTTGAGCTCGAGCGTTGTGAAATTGTCTATTTTGATAAGGGAAAGCTAGCAACAGCTTATGCCGTAGGGAACCATTCTTATGCATGTCTTGCGTTTAAATCTGAAGAGGAGATATTTCCTTCTGATAATTTACAGGCTGTATTTGAAAAAGAGTTCCAAGGTTTAGGTTGGGAAGTTCCTCTCCTTATTTCTCTAATGAAAGAGAGTAAGGATTGCTATTTCAATTCCATCGCCCAGGTTAGAATGCCCTGTTGGTCTAAGGGCCGGGTCGCACTTATTGGAGATGCCGCTTATCCTGTTCAAGGAATGGGAACAAGCCTTGCTATGATTGGAGCTTATGTTTTAGCAAGAGAAATTGACGAGTCGAATGGAGATTATACTATTGCTTTTGAAAGATATGAAAAAGCGATGCGAAATCTCGTTGAAGCTTCGCAAGATCTTGCCGAAAATTATCAACAAGCTTTCAGACAGTCCTCAATACGTATCAAGATTCAACTCTATTTAATGAGAATATTACCGAAAAGAATCATCCAATACTTCAATGAAA
>JABDCW010000065.1 GCA_013287905.1 Chlamydiota bacterium
TACGAAAAGATAGTTGCAAACTGCAAGTCTATATCATCGCATTGTTAAAGGAGACCTTAAGGTTAATAAGAAATTCTTTTGTGATAACCATATTGCCTTAATGCCGTATCCTTTGTTTTCACTTTACGCTGCATATATGCAGCTTCATCGCCTAAGGCACGAGAGTCTATGCGCACAGCCTCTTTTAATACACCCCAGATGATTCGGTCTACATGTGTTTTATCAGCTGAAATGCATTTATCTAATTCTTTAAGGCATTTGTTGATGTTTTCCAATTGAGCAGCATGAACTTCTGGATTTTGTTTCCAGTTCTTCGCTAAAAGATCGATATTGTAATTGAGATTTGCCAGCATTTCTCTATTATTCAGAGGCCTTTGATTGGTCCAATGACTTGATGAGAAGATATGTAAAATGGAGTGAACGACCCGGTTAGCCACATTCGCAATGTGGCGCGTATTTCCCCAATGTTCTTCTGTGCCTAGTTTGTTTGTCTTTGTTTCCCCCTTTCTAGGGGAAAGATAATGGGGATCCAAAGACCTGGGATCATTGCTTATGCCAGACATCTACAACCCCTTGTTTATGGTTTGTTTATTAACTAATCCTCTTCTTATTATAATTAAAAAATTAATTAATTTTATTTCTTAATGATAGAGACTCTGTTAGCAAGCCCTAAGTAAGTTAATCGTGTATCTTTGAGATCCGCCCTAAATTCCATGGAACGACAATTCTCTTCAGGAGAGTTTAATTCTTCAAAAGGGGCCAATAGCGGCGGTAGGGTCACAACCGATTCCAGTTGAGCTAAAATTGTAAGGTCTTCCCTTTTTGAAGTGCAATTTCTCATTTGGTTGATACAAGCTTTAATACGAGACAATTGCTCCCCCCGTTTTTGCATCTCCTCCGGCGTTGTTTTCCAGTGGTGGGCCAGATAGTCAATATTGTGATTTAAATTAGTAAGCATTTCCCGGTTATTTATGGGATAGTCATTAATTAATTTTTTGGCTCCAGGGAGAAGGAATAAAAGTCTGGTGGGAATAGATCTTAGCATCGATTGTCCGATACGGTGGACTAAATTCCCGAATCGATGCGGTATTGTCCACATCTTTGCCTCATCAGATTTTTTTCCCGCTACCGGCGCCATATAGTGAGAATCGAGCGATCTGAAAGGATTATTTTCTATGCCTGACATTTGTAGCCTCCTCTTTGCTGATCTAAATCCTCACTATTTTTAGTTCATATAAATAATTAAAATGTATATGATTAATAAATTATCTACATATATTCATATTATATTATTATTTTTAAAATAATTGCAATTCTAAAGAAGGTAGCCAAGGCGCGAAAGCCCTGCCCAAGCAGTCCAGACCTGCACCCTTGGGTAAGCCGATACGGGCTGGGCTACCTTAAGCGGGACGAGACGCCTTGGTTAAGGTAGCCAGGGCGTCTCGCCCTGCTTAAGGCAGTCCAGACCTGCACCCTTAGGCAAGCCGATACGGGCTGGGTTACCTTAAGCAGGGCGAGACGCCCTGGCTACCTTGAATAAATATGGAAAAGAATGGAAAAGTCATGTAGTATCGAAGCAAAATCGATCAAGAGTAGAGAATCACCATGGAGAACGAAAGCCGAAGCGAAATCATGCGGCAGTTGCAGGAGCTTGGTTTGTCATGCGTAAAAAAATATAGATGCAGAGAGACGAAATACCTGCATTATAGCCAAGACCACGACAACGAAACCCCCTCTCCGATGATCCCTATATTGGAAAATTTTTTAATGATCCTGACTTTGCTTCGCAGCCGGACTGTTGAAAATATCAGCGATGCAAAAGAGATGCTGGAAAAAATCCTCCATTTTCAGGTAGTTACAGAACAGGCATCACACGCCAATTTTCCCGTATATCTGCACGAATATCCCGAATGCAAAGACCGTTTTTCCGGTCTGCATATCTCTTTAGTCATTTATTGGATCCTAAAGTCGTTCCATGCGGTTATAGGTAGCGATCTGCATGCAAAATTGGCAAAAAGCTTACAATCTCTTTTACTCCAGGCCTTAAAAACACACCATGAAAAACCGGCCCCTTACCATTTCGTAATTAAATTGGCTTGTGTTGCAGCCGCAGGAGGCAAACTACTGCAAGATGACTCCATCGGGACAGAAGGAAATACTTTGTTGCAAAAGATGAGTTCAGAGACGTCTAATCCCTATTGGTACAACCCTGAATCGATGGCTGTCATGCTTGTCAGTTTATCTCTGGTCTATCCACATATAGCCAATAGCCCATGGAAAAAATTTTGGCACCATGTGCAAGACACATGGCATCATGCGATATGCTCGTATATCGGCCCGGCGTTAAAAGAATGGCAATATGAGTTTGAACCGAAAACGACGCTATACGATCTCATTTTAGGGTATTATTCAGGATCTCTGTCTGCCAGGTCTTTAAAGATACATCCCGTGCATTTTCAAGCTGCACTCATCCACCCGTCAGAGGAAATATTTGTCGAACCGAAATGTCCATTGGAGCTTGAAGGGAATTTCAATGAAATGAAGTGGTTCATGCATCGCGATAAAATGGCGTATAGTGCAATATCTTACGGTCAAAAACCATTAGTCAAAGATCCGGCGTTTTATCCTTTTACGTTGACTTGGGGAAATTCTGCGAGGTTGCATTCCTTTGTTTGCGAGTCCAATCCCGATTTCACTTTACACGTGGAGAAATCGCCTGACCCTAATAAGGTTTGTTTGACATTTACACTGGAGAAACCAGCTGCCACGGATGACCGTGAAAAAAGCCGCGAAATCACCTTTTTTCTGGACTTTTTTTCCGCTCTGGAATTTCGCGTCGAAACCCTAGTCTCTTCCACCTTCCGTTTAGGAGAACTGATCACCATCAAAGGGGACAGATGCCTCATTCATTTGAAATTTTCGCTTCTTCAAGGGACCGGCACTTTTATGGGGCATCGGATGCTTGGTAACAGACCGTCTCAAATAGCAGCCAAGGGTTTAAACCGCTATCAGGCTTATGATTGGATGATCTTTCTTCGTACGGTCAATCGCTCTGCCCCTTGTCAGGTCCTGGTCGAGTTATCCTATACGGAATTGACGGAATGAAAACTGGCGCTTTTTTTTACCTTCTGCTCGTTCTCTTAAGCAGCTGCACCGAATACAGGAGCGCTGCATATCGCGAGATCTATGCCCATTTGAACCCTAAGGAATTGCAGACGCAGTCCCCAGGTTCAAGTCAAATGGAGGAAAGCGACTATTTTGTGATCTTGTTTGTCAATGCCCGCCATTTGGATTATTCTGCCAATCGTGCTTTCCTCGACAGTGTGGCAAAAACGGGAGATATCGGACATGCATGGATTTATTTGCAGGGGATAATCGATCACAAAGCTGTTTCATTAACAGGAGGCCACTCAGGGGAGCTTGGGATCGTTCAGGCCAGGTATTTTGATGGAATCATGAATTACTACGATTTTGGGCGTGCCAATATCACTGAAAAATGTCAAATTCCTTCCAGATATGAACCAAATCCGGTAAAATATCTTTGGGAAGTTCAACATGACGGCTATTTTCAATATGGGTCCGGCGGGCATAAACCTACCTTTTGGATAAAACTGAATCTTACAGAGGAACAATTCCTAAAAATTTGTCGTTTTATTGCCAATTATTCCTATTCAGAGTATTCAATTACAGGCAACCAATGCTCTTCTTTTGTCGCGAAAATTGCAGCATTGGCAGGTGTACATTTGGAATGTGAATTGACGATGGAGATCCAACCGGGGATAGAATACAATGGGTGCTGTATACGACTATGGACTGATCCTGTGTATTCCCGGTTGACTGTTTCCACACCCGATGTTCTCGAACGCAGTATGATGCAATGGCAACGTTCAAGGAAGCTCTAAACACATTTTGTGGTAAGAAATTTATTTAATAAATTCATTGCATTATTATTAAATTTATGGTATCTTAAAAATAAGGGAGCGTGGGGAGGTACAGATGTTTGGACTAGAAAATCAGAAAAAGAAAAAGAGCGATGGCGAGTTCATCTTTGATCTGGAAAAAGATTTTAAGAATACTAAAACGCAAAAAGCAATAAAAGCTAAGGTAGAAAGTCGTATCCAGAAAATAAAGGAAGCGTTAAGATCTGGTGAAAACCAGGGCGTATATGACAAATACGGAATCATTTTGCATGGGTATGCTTCTTTACTAAAAGTAATGGCCAGGTGCGGCGGTTAACATTTAGGGCGGTGCCTTAAATTGTAGAGAGCAGCTTGCAGGGCTGCTGAGCTTTTTGTTTCGCAAGGGTTTCTTCTAAAGTTTCCTCAAATGTGAGTAGCTTTGCTTCGCAGCAAGCGAAAACATTCGGAATAATTGTTCAGCAGCCCTGCAGATCTGCTTTCTCAAGATAATTTTTTATTCAAGAAGTTTGGCAGCGATTGCGGCCCTTTTGCAATCAGGAAATGAAATTTCTATGCCAGCTTCTTAGTAATTTGTGTTTTTAACTTTTTTAGAGGTATAATATGGCTATCAACAAATTTGAAGGTATAGGCAAACAATCGAGTTTTTCAGTAAGTGCGCTATTTGCATTGATTAACTTCGCTACTGCAAGTGCTCAGAAAAAGCTGAACACTATACAACAAAATGCCAGCGGTATATCGATCGGTGATATGTTTGAAATGCAGATGTTGATGAACCACTTATCGCAGTTGTCAGAAATGGCAACAAACGTTGTAAGTGCATCAAACTCTTGCATTAACGATATGACACGTAAAATCTCTGCTTAAGCTTAATTTATTAAGCTTAAAGCATTGCAGATTTCGGCCATTGGTTGGAATCTGCAATGCTTTTCATATAAAAAGTAGATGATTTTTACGTTCAGCTTGTAATAGACATCTTAAAAATGGCTGTTACAGGTGGTTTTTATCAGTAAAGATGTGGTCGTCCGGTAACCCGTATTCTTAAGGAGACGTTTTAAGATGAGTGATCAGGCATTTCAGGACTTCAGACAAGATTTCGCACTACTGGTTGAGGCTGGTTTTATTGCAGTGAAACAGCTGGACGAGATAAGTGCAAAACGCTTATTCCAGGCAGCGCAACTGTTAAATCCGACAAGTACAGCACCTAAGGTTGGTCTTGGGTATATTTGTTTAAACAAACTCGAAGTGAAGGAAGCGACAAAAATTTTCGAAGAGATTGTGCAGCAAGAACCGGAAGACGATTTATCGGGAACTTTTTTAGGTATTTGCTGGCTTTTGACCAAACCGAAAAGAAAGAAGGGTGAAAAATTGATTTTGGATATTATGAAAAGGACCACGAATCCAACTGTTAAGAACCTTGGCGCCATTTCGCTTGAATGGGCTGAAAAGGATCTGTGTAAGAAGGAAGTTCCATTTTTCGGTGCAAAAATGGAAAAAGATTGAGGGCCTGTTTTCGTACTTAAAGGTGTGGAGACAAGTTCTCATTTAGCTCTACAGTAGCAATATGGAATTTAAGCCATTTAATTTGAGAAAAATAGGAATAACATTATGGCTGCTCCAGAAGAAAAAATAGAGAAAATAGCCAAGATAGAAAAGCTTGGCCACGATTCTCCGATTGATAAGGTTGCCGAAGAACCCTTACGTCAGGCTCCGGATAAAGAGCGTTTCGATACGCTTGTGAAGAATCAAGAGCATGCGCGCAGTAAAACCGTGGAGAAGACGGTTGAATTAGATAAAGTCCCTGCCAAGGGATCATTATTAGACGAAGTGCGCAGTCTTAACGAACAGGTAAATAAAGTCGCAAAAGTCTCATCGAAAGATCTCGTCGCCCAAGCCGGGGATTTGATCAATGATATCGATAAAATTAAGGCAAAGCTTGCGTCCCCCCAGCTGGCCGTCCATCCATCAACACAAGTAATCTTGCAAAATAAGCTTTCCCACATCGATGAAAATTTGCGAACAGTCCTTGCAAAATCGGGGCTTGAGTATAGACCAAGTGCTGATCTGAACAATAAAACCATAAATCCGATCGAACGTTTTCTAGGGTTTTTATCGCATGGGCAAGTACAGCTGGCTTCCATGATGACGGAAGTCAATACGATGGCCTTGAATAACAAGGAAATTTCCATTGCAAATATGCTTCGAATCCAGATGAAAATGGGGTACATCACTCAAGAGCTGCAATTTTTCTCGGCTGTATTGAATAAGGCTTTGGATTCGACCAAAACGATTATGAATATTCAGGTTTAAGCTTATGGGAATGGACGATACATTAGAACGTTTAATTGACGGGTTAGAGGACGTCGAGCTCACGACAGTCAACGGACGGATCACGGAAATCGTCGGAATGTTGATCAAGGCAATTGTCCCAAACGTCAAGATTGGGGAGCTCTGTCTGGTGCAAAGAGAGGGGCACCCCCTGTTGGCTGAAGTTGTCGGGTTTACCCGCGATGAAGTATTTCTTTCTCCCTTAGGGGAAATGACGGGAGTCGGTCCATCCTCGGAGGTCGTTTCGACAGGGTTGCCTCTTCATATTAAAGTGGGACCTCAGCTTCTCGGCAGGGTACTTAATGGGCTTGGCGAGCCTTTGGATGTCGAGACCAAAGGTCCAATGGAATGCACCGAAAGCTATCCGGTCATCCAATCTCCGCCCGATCCGGTGAAAAGAAAACGGATTGAGACTCCTATTTCTGTGGGCATTCGGGCAATAGATGGAGTCTTATCTACGGGCTTGGGTCAGCGTGTCGGGATCTTCGCCGCTGCGGGGGGTGGTAAATCGACGTTGCTTGGGATGATTGCCCGCAATGCTGTTGCCGATATAAACGTGATCAGCCTGATTGGGGAGCGGGGGCGGGAGCTGCGTGATTTTATAGAAAAGGATTTGGGTCCTGAGGGTTTAAAACGCTCTGTCTTAATCGTTTCAACATCGGATCAGGCATCTCAGCTCCGGTTGAATGCAGCCTATGTCGGAACGGCAATTGCAGAGTATTTCCGGGATCAGGGCAAATCGGTCATTCTAATGATGGATTCAGTCACGAGGTTTGCTCGTGCACTGCGGGAAGTTGGGCTTGCCGCCGGCGAGCCTCCTGCCCGTGCAGGTTACACCCCTTCCGTGTTTTCGACGCTGCCCAAGCTGTTGGAGCGATCCGGAAATTCTGACAAGGGATCGATTACGGCATTTTATACGATTTTGGTAGCCGGCGATGACATGAATGAACCTGTGGCCGATGAGGTCAGGTCTATTTTAGATGGCCACATTATCCTTTCGAGTGAATTGGCCAGGCAGTTTCATTATCCGGCGATTGACGTCCTCTCTTCGGCCAGCCGGGTTATGCCTTCGATCGTATCAAAAGAGCATTTACAGTTAGTTGGTAAGCTGAGAGAGGTGTTGGCTAATTATAGAAAAAATGAGTTGTTGATTAAAATTGGGGAGTATAAACGCGGTTCAGATAAGGCGGCGGATTATGCCATTGACAATATTGACAAGGTATTGAAGTTTTTAAAACAAAGCGTCGATGAGAAGTGTTCCTTCCAGGAA
>JABDCW010000066.1 GCA_013287905.1 Chlamydiota bacterium
GCATAGACAATCAGCCATTGAAAAGCTTGATCAATTTCGAAGCCCATGACAAAGTCAGGATTATTTTTACCTTTAATTGAAGACAATGAAGATAAGGATTCCCCTTTCAAAAATCGGATACGAAAAAATTATCGTCACATAAGAAAATGGGGCAACCGGACTAAAACAAATTGCTTTCGCATCTATGACAAAGATATCAAAGAATTTCCATTAGCGATCGATTATTATGACGGGCGCTTTTGCGTCCACTATTTTACCGATACCAGGGAATGCGGCACTCCTCGTCAAGACCTCTGCGATGAAGTGACAAGCGCCCTTTCTCAACTCTTTTGCGCATCTGCGGAAGCGATCTACACCAAAACGAGAATCAAAAGAGAAAAAATAGAGCAATACGAAAAACAAGGAGAGATAAAAGAGTTTTTTTCTGTTTTTGAGTACGGACTAAAATTTAGGGTTAATTTAAGCGACTATCTCGACACAGGGCTGTTTCTCGACCACCGGGAGACACGTCGGATGGTCGCTGCTTTGGCTCCCGGCAAACGGTTACTCAACCTTTTTGCCTATACCTGTTCCTTTAGTGTCCATGCCGCAGCTAACGGTGCCGCTTTCACCAAAAGCGTCGATCTTTCAAATACCTATACGGGATGGGGTAGAGAAAATTTTCTTTTAAATGGCCTTTCCCTCACAAATAACCTGATTATCCGGGATGATTGCTTCCGGTTTCTTGAGAGTGAACGAGAGATCTATGATGTGATTGTGATCGATCCGCCCACAATTTCCCGTTCCAAAAAAATGGACCAAATGCTCGACATTCAAGAAGATTATCCATACTTAATCTCCAAGGCATTAACTCTTTTATCTCAGGATGGCACTCTTATCTTTAGCACCAATTCCCGCCATTTTACCTTTGATCACAACTTATTTACCCAATGCACCATCCTCGATATCACTAAAAATACAATCCCTATGGATTATCACAATCAAAAAATTCATCGCTGTTGGAAGATTTCAAAAAAATGACACGTGCAATCCTTCCAAAGGACAGCAATGGGTGTCCATACCTTCAGTTAGCCCCTATGGAAGGGGTAGGTGATACCTGTTTCCGAAAAGCAATTGCCACTATTGGAGGGTTCGATGAGGCTGTAAGAGACTTTCTTCGAGTTCCGGTAAATGCCCATGTTAAGTCATTGAGTACGGTATATTGTCCGCATGAACTATCCCCTATCCCCCTGGCAGCGCAGATCATGGGATCCGATACCGCTTTGATGGCAGACATGGCGCAAGAGCTTATGTTACGAGGGGCGCCGCGTATCGATGTCAATTGCGGCTGTCCATCCAACACCGTGACAGGAAAAGGTGCAGGCTCCAGCCTGTTAAAAGATCCCAATACTCTGCACGAAGTAGCAAAATCTGTAGTGAATGCGGTCTGTATCCCCGTTACCGTGAAGATGCGTTCCGGATACGAAGACATTTCCCTTTTCAAAGAAAATCTTTTGGCTGCAGAAGAAAGCGGTGTTAGCTACATAACCCTTCATCCGAGAACAAAAGTCGATGGATACGGGCCGCCTGCAAAATGGGAACTCATTGCCGAAGCAAAATCCCTTTTAAAAATACCTGTGGTAGGAAATGGAGATATTCTTACCGTTACAGATGCCTTGGCTATGCTGCAGATGACTAAATGCGATGGCCTCATGATCGGACGGGGAAGTGTGATCAACCCCTTCCTCTTTCACCAGATCCGCGCCCATTTCGCAAACGAGCCCTTTATTCCCTTGTGGGAAAAAATGAGCGAATACCTCGATGTTTATCTGAAAAATATGCCGTCCGGTACCCCTATGAAAACCCGTGTAAATAAACTGAAACAACTGCTTAGCTTTTTATTTAAAAATCCCAGGTTATTAGAATACCGGCAAGAAATACTGTGTGCAAAACATGAAGATGCGCATTCCCTTCTGCAGTACTCCAAAGATTACTTGAGAATCATATAAGAAAGGATGTTTCTAAATTGATATTTCCGGGATGACAATTTTCACTGGACGATCTATTATGTGAAATATCTATATACAAACATTTACATTTCGGAGGTTCTATAATGTTAGTTCAGGTAAGTCCTGTGGGCTTAAGTGAGGGAAAAACTCCAAGTGCAATGACCACGGAAGAATTAATAATAGCATTGACCAATTTAAACAGAAACACCCAAAGAACTGCGAGAATAAACCCAATGACTCCTTGTGAAAAAGGGACTAGTGCAATTGTTCGTTGCAGCTTATCTGCCTTAACTCAATTATCAGGAGCAGTCCCTTCAGCCATCTTACAACCGGAAATATATGGAATTTCAAGTGGCGCAGGTGCGGGACTAGGGTTAGTAGCGGGTGTTGCAGCCGGTTATTTTAAAGCAAAAGCTAATCCACAGGTGAGATATATAGATGAATGGGGGGAATGGTTAGTGTCCTGGGCAGCAAAGAAGGTATGCGCCAAAGCACTTTATGCCTCTTTGTCCCTCGCGGCATCTACCGGAAACACGCTGTTTGCCTTTTGGGAGCCGCAAACTGCAGCCATCGTTAATGGAGTGCTATCTGGTATCGCGACGGGATATCATACGGGCCGTTTTAGCTTCGATGGCTACAGCAAAAAATGTTCGAAACAAGACTCTCCGTTAATAAATGCCTGATATTGGAACGATCATTCATGCTTAAAAGTCTTAAAGTCTTTTATCATACTTTTTTGTTTTATGGGTGTGCGCTGCTTCTTCCTGTTCCACCAGGGGCTTTAGCCTGGAAATTATTTAGAAATAAAAAAGGAAAAGTGCCATTTATTACGAGAGATTTGATTTGCGATACCGAAACGCTCAATGCCTTGCCCAAAAGCGACAACTCTCTCGATGAATTTACCACGGCATTTACCCCATTTATTCCCCTTCTGACATTAAATGACACCAATTGGAATCTAAGACGAAGTATTCTTTCCACAGGACTCAAGAAAATAAATATCGATCAAAATTTCACGTTCGATATTCCCTTCAAAAAAGGGGATGTCTATTGGGATTTTTATAAAATCATATTTCAAATAGGTTTTACATTAATTTTTGGCCGGGCGATTACCAAACCTGAGTTTGATGATATGTATTTAGGGGTGGCCGATATCAATCGTTTGATTAAAAGACAGACCGGATCGGCAGACATAAAATCCCGGTGGAAATTATATCATCGCACAGTGACACTTCTTTCAGAAGATAACAGAGGATTTATATTTGCAGACTCTGATGATTTTAGGTCATTGAACGAGTTGGATCGCGTTTCCATCGTTGTAGAAGACCTTTTAACGAGCATGTGTATTCAATGCACAGACTTGATATGCCATCTTCTTTTGCTCTATCCATTATTTAAAAAAGAGTTTAAAAACAACGTAGATAACTGTATCAGCGAAACTTTGCGCTTATATCCTCTTACAGATATATGGACGCGAAAATCGATAAATAATCATAGAGCGTGGATTGCTTCATTAATGCAGCTTAACCGAAATGGATGGGATGACCCCGATCGTTTCAAGCCCGAAAGATGGGATACAAATGATCATCCTCCACTTATATCCTGGGGGTTTGATGCAAGAAGCTGCCCTGCTTCGAGAGTAGGCTATAATCTTTCGAAGAAGATTTTTTTGAACATTACTTCAAATGAAAATATTTGGATTTTGCCTGCGTCCAATTATCAACATTGCAGAACTTTTACAGCGGGTTGCCAGCTTTGGATAGGAAATGGGAATAAGCCGGATTCTTTAGAATGGACGTATAAGGGCAAGTGGAAGAACCACCTGCAGCAGTGGCTCTTTAGCCGCCTGCGCGTGATTGATCAGGGAGAATTATGGTGATGTGAATAAGGATTTTTATAGAAGAGCCACAGCGCGCGTCCAGCCGGCAGAAGCTCCTTTGATCTTTACCGGAAAACAGCTGATGACAAATCCATGCGGTGGCAAAACGTCGAGGTTGATCAGTTTTTCAAGATGGCAATAGCCGCGTTCCCGGCCGGCTTTATGTCCTTCCCAAATAATTTTGGGATTTTTTTCTTTTGCAAACCTGGCGGCAGTATGAATAAACGGGGCATCCCAGCTCCACGCATCTGTTCCGGTTACCTTTACTCCCTTTTCCAATAAATACAAGGTTGCCTCTCTTCCCATGCCGCAGCCGGAGCTAAGATACTCCTTTGTTCCGTAAGCCTTTCCAGCTTTAGTCTGCACAATCACTATGTCTAATGGGCGGATCTCATAATCGATGCGCTTTAGTTCAGCCCGCACATCTTCTACGTTTGCGACATATCCATCTTCCAGGTGAGTAAAATCTAATTTTACACCTGGTCTAAAACACCATTCCAGGGGGATTTCATCGATGGTCAGGGCATCTTTACCCCCATCCATTGTACTGGCATAATGATAAGGAGCATCCAGATGCGTCCCGTTATGTGTAGACAATTCGACATGCTCCGTAGCCCAGGCTTCCCCATCCGGTAAATCCTCTTTCGATAATCCGGGAAAAAAATGGGTCATTTGGGCCACATTGCTATGATGGTCGCTATAGGAAACCTTAGGCAACATCACCGCAGGATCAGAAAACAAGTTATTTTCAATGGGTATTGATAAATCGATAATTTTATTAAACATCATTTTATTCTCTTTAAACAAAAAAAAATTTGAGCCGGAAGAACTCTGCAGCTCTTCTGGCTCAAATCATTTACAGCTCATGAAAGCTTGCTTAATCAGCTTTCATATGTCAGACTGTCGCACTTTCATGTCTTATGGACAAGATGGCGGGCAGCAAGCTTGTTGAGGCTCTGGACAGCATGGTTGTGGGCATGGTTTTGGGCAGCATTTATATGTGTATTGTGGTTCATAGGAGCAATGTCTGTGGTAAGTATATTTTGGACATTGACAACAATCTGTTACACAGTAGTAGTCAGGGCACATTTGGCAGCAAGTTTCACAATACTCTTGTGGAACCATACGGCAGCGTTTTACCTGATAGTATTTAGGAACCATGCGACAACATTTTCTTTGAACATATTTTGGACACATTTCGCAGTCGCAAGTATAACTATAACATGGTTTGTAGCAGCAGCACTGGCAGTAGCCATTGCCCATATCTCTTTCCCAGGCTTGCGGCATTGCAGGCGCTGGATCATCGACTACACCCCCATTAATTGGACTGCCCTGATATGTACGTCCCTGTTCCATGCCCTGACCATCCATAGGTGCAGCTGCCTGGACACTTGCTGACAGCAGAAAAGCAGATACTAAAGATAGGCACATTAAGAATTTTTTCATGTGAGACCTCCTAATTGAATTATTGAAAAAAATTTCTATTGATTTTTGCAAACCAATAATAAGAGTAAAGATACATTTTTTTTTGCTTGTAACGACTTGTACCATAGTCATTCATTCCCTCATCGCCCGGATTAACTTCACATTAAATTGATCAAATATTTATTTACAACCAGTTTGATACATTTTTTTTGCATTTTATGGAAAAAATTTTTTGCAACCATTTATAAATGAACATCATATATATTTTTTTCATAAAAAACTCATCTACAAATAAAAAGTCATACATTCTCTTGTACAAATATTTTTTTTTCAACAAAATGAGGTTATCTCAAAAATTTTGACCAACAAATCTGGGAATGTCATCATAATGGTCTGTATTCGAGATTATTTTTGCGAGCTCCTGGAGGAAAAGATCTCGAATCCAGGACATTAGCAATTGATGACACTCACTAGCAAGGAGGGTAGTATGTCCACGATGCTCATGATAATCCTTGGCCTCGTTGTGGTACTGGTTCTGTTTGGAATAAGCATTTACAACAGACTGATCCAATTAAAGAACCAGGTAAACAATGCCTGGAGCCAAATTGACGTTCAATTGCAAAGACGTTATGACTTGATCCCCAATCTCGTCGAAGCAGTCAAAGGGTATATGACTTATGAGAAAGGAACCCTTGAAGCGGTAATCAACGCAAGAAACCAGGCACAGGCCGCACGCAGCAAACTAGAAGCTAGCGGGGGCCCAACTGAAGGATCTTTAAAAGAATTGGCTGCGGCTGAAACGACTCTAAAAGGAGCAATGACCAACATTTTTGCTCTGGCTGAAAATTATCCGGCATTAAGAGCGAGCGAAAACATGAAACAACTGCAAGAAGAGCTTAGCTCTACCGAAAATAAAGTAGCCTTTTCCAGACAAGCATATAATGACAACGCTATGATGTACAACACCTCCCAACAACAATTTCCAGCCGTTCTGTTTGCTTCCCTATTTGGACATCACCCTGTTGATTTATTCCAGTTGTCTGATCAGGAAGCTAAAAAGGCCCCTAAAGTTTCATTTAGTTAAAATATGGCTACAGTTTTTTGGGAAGCTCAAAGAAAAGCTAAAGAAAAAACCCTTTTGTATGGGACGATCTTTGCCATCCTCACGCTTTTAGCCGCTTTTTGCGCGGAAATGGCTACGAGAATGTTTGCCACAGACAGTTATGGAGAGCCTGATTTCCCGTATGTTGGAACGGCATTTCTATTGATCACTTTCCTGGTTGCCGGCTTTAACTACTTAAGGTATCTCCAATCGGGAGGAAAAGTTGTCGCAGAATCGATGGGAGGCAAGCTCATCCTTCCGACCTCCTCCGATCCAACAGAACGGCAGCTTCTCAATATTATCGAAGAACTCGCCCTCGCCTCTTCCCTGCCAGTTCCCCCTGTTTATATCATTCCCGCAAAGGAAATCAACGCATTTGCAGCGGGCACTTCGCCTGAAAATGCAGCGATCGGGGTCACCGTCGGGACGCTGACACTGTTGAATCGCGATGAGCTCCAGGGGGTTTTGGCACACGAATTTGGTCATATTTATCATCGCGATATGAAAATAGGAATGCGCGTAGCTGCCATGATTATGGGTTTTTTTTTCGCCTCTTATATCGGACTTAGGATATTAACCGGCTCTGCCTATGGATTTGGAAACAGAAGCAATAATGAGGACAGAAGAGGAGGAAACCCAATTGTCGTAATAGGCCTCGTGTTTTTGGCTATCGGGGCGGTGACATGGTTCTTTGGATCTATTTTACAAGCAACAGTGAGCCGGCAAAGAGAGCTTTTGGCAGATGCAACATCGGTGCAATTTACACGCAATCCCGCAGGGCTAGTCGGTGCCTTAAAGAAAATTGCAAAAATGAACATCTCCGACATGCCTAAAAGCGGCCAGGCCTTTTCCCATCTGTACTTCAATGAACACGCTTCTTTTTGGGCACGCCTCTTTGCTACCCATCCACCCATTGAGGAGAGGATTGCCGCTATCG
>JABDCW010000067.1 GCA_013287905.1 Chlamydiota bacterium
CATAATTTAGAACGTAAGAGGTCTATTGGTTAAACACTAGCTTGAACAACAGACCTTAGACAAAAGGTCTAATTTAAGAAAAAGATTCTCAAAGGCAATCTCTACAGATGTCGATCTTTCCAAAGAGTCCAACACCTCTTTCACATGCTCTTGCGCTTTTTCCAGAGAAGTCAGATCTTCGAGCTTGCTACGCATCGTCAACACACTTGCATAATTGCGATGGAACAAAACCTTGGGATCGCCATGAACTTTCAATAAATGAAGGTCGCGGTACCATCCCAAAATGGCAACGAAGAGAGACTTAACTTCTAGCAACGTATGCATGGCTACAGCCCCCTCTATCTCCTTTTCGATTGCTTGTTTATGGACAGATGAAATCTGCTCGCCGCCATTTTTTTCTAAAGATACACGCACTTCGGCCTCTATCTTGAGTTTGGCTGCATCAAAATGTTCCGATATTGCCGCAACAGCTGTTTTCAGCTGCTTGTATCCGGAAAATTTCCCATCAGCAAGAAGGCTCAAGATGTGCTTGCGTAAAACAGTTTCCTCTTCATTGCATAAGCGGACTGCCTGCCCAATCGACCCTTCAGATAATGCCGCAATTGCCATAGCCTCTTCTTTTGTCTTTTTACAGTTTTCTATAAGATAGCTTGCAATTTCCTCTTCTGCTATTGCGCGAAAATGGATGGTGCGGCACCTGGATAAAACAGTGGGTAATAATGATGAAGGGGCGCTTGACAGTAAAATGATCACCGATGTTTCCAAGGGTTCTTCAAATACCTTTAATAAGGCATTTGCACTATAGACAAGCATTCTGTCCGCCTCATGGACAATCAAGACCTTCCATTTTGCTTCGAATGGTGATTGATATACTTGCGTCTGAAATTCACGGATCGTTTGGATGCTATGCATCCCTATTTTCCCCTCGGGGCGGAAAATGCGAATGTCGGGATGGTTTCCCGAATCAATTTTTCGCGCATGCACTCCGCAAGGGTCATCGTGGCAGATTAAGAGTTTTGCAAAGCTTTCTGCAAATAAACTTTTGCCTATGCCGGAGGGGCCGCAAAAAAGCAATGAATTGGCAACCCTGTTCCGGCAAACCATTTTTTCCAGATAGCCCTTAATTAAGGGATTGCCGCGAATATGGTCAAACACGGTAAAGATCTTGTAAAAGATTTAGAGCGGCCTTGACAACTGCATCGCGAGGTTGTTCTGCATTGATGCTGCAATAGCGCTTTGGGACAGCTGCTGCGAGCATTTGAAATGCTTTTCGCACACGAATGTGAAACTCGATTTTCTCCGATTCAATGGCGTCCATGTAACCGGCCATCGCATTTTCTTTGGCAGTAGCTAAGGTACGGCCCAACCCAATTTTAGGATCGATATCCAGGTAGAATACGAGATCGGGAACTACTTTTCCGCAAACCAATGAACATAACTGACTGACATACTCAACTCCAAGTTGCCTTCCCGCGCCCTGGTAGGCAATCGTCGAATCATTGAACCGGTCGCACAAAACAATTTTTCCACTATTTAATGCAGGAGCGATCAATTCATCAATATGTTGGGCGCGTATGGATAAAAAGAGCAGTAACTCAGCTTTTGCATCAATTCTCATCTCTAAACGGCGGTTCAAAAGCCAGTTGCGCATCTGCTCCCCAAAAAACGTGCCTCCGGGTTCGCGCGTACGCACAACCGCTACTCCTTTCTCTAAAAAAAATTGCTCCACATTGTCGATAAGGGTCGTTTTACCTGCGCCTTCCCCCCCCTCGAAAACAATAAACCGCGGAGCATTTAAATAGAAATTTGCATCGTCATCGCCTTGTTTGTTCCAATTACTCAGAATCTTCATCCTTAGAGCTCGCTTTTTGTAAGTTTTCCTCTAACATTTCTTCTTCTGCAAGATCTTCAATCAACTCATCCGTTTCCTCAATTTCATCGTCGAGATCCGATTCAATCAAGGTCGGAGAGTCAGAAGGAGGTTCGTTCTGATCATCTCCATTGCCATCATTGCCTGCATCTTCGATTTTCTGGATGGCCACCAGATAATCATTTTCGCGAAGATTGGCTAATTTAACCCCTTGGGTATTACGCCCCATCACGCGTAAGTCGCGCATGCTGATGCGCACGGTCTGTCCGGTCGATGAAATCATTACGAGGCTATCGTCATTTTTCACACAAAGAGCCCCTAAGACATTCCCGTTGCGTTCGTTGATGATAATGGAACGAACACCAATGCCGCCCCGGTTCGTTTGTCTAAAATTCTCAACGAAAGAGCGCTTGCCAAATCCATTTTCACAAACGATCAATACCGATTCGTTTCCGTTAACCACCTCGCAACCGACAATATGGTCAGAATCATCGCGCAAAGTCACCCCCCTGACACCTCTTGTCATACGTCCTGTAGACCTCACTGTCTTTTGATCAAAACGCACTGCCATGCCTTTATAGGTAAATAACATGATTTGCTGCCCTTCTTT
This sequence comes from Chlamydiota bacterium, assembly GCA_013287905.1. Taxonomy (GTDB): domain Bacteria; phylum Chlamydiota; class Chlamydiia; order Chlamydiales; family Parachlamydiaceae; genus JABDCW01. The sequence continues at coordinate 2,481 of JABDCW010000067.1, forward strand.
GACCAGACGAGTAGCTACCACTTCATCCCCCTCATCGATATCCAGGGCCCAAACCCCTTTACGCCTCGGGTTGCTAAATTCGCCTAAATGGGTCTTTTTGACAACGCCTTTTCTCGTTGCCATCAAAATATACCCTTCTTCTTCAAAGGATGAGACCCGCAAGATAGTCGCAATTTTTTCATTCGTTTGAATATCTTCGAGCAGATTGATGAGCGGCTTGCCCTTAGACTTGCGGCTTGCCTCCGGGATTTGCCACACCTTGATCCAATAACAGCGGCCAAGGTTTGTAAAAATCAATAGATAATCGTGCATCGTCGCGACATAAAGCCCCTTAATGCCATCATCTTCGCGCTTCATCGTTGTTCCCGTTACCCCAAGCCCGCCTCTGCGCTGTTCCCGGAACGTATCGATAGGCATCCGTTTGATATAATCATCTTCGGATATGGTGATGATGACAGGATCATTTGCAATCAGATCTTCCATATTCATATCGCTTTCCGCAGCAATAATTTGCGTTTTACGCTCTCCTTTATAGAGACGCAAAAGATCATGTAATTCATCTCTGATAATATCCCGGACCATCGATTCTGTGGCTAAAATGGCTTTGAAATGGGCAATCTTTTTCAAAAGATCCTGATATTCATCATTGATTTTGTCGTGCTCAAGTCCTGTAAGTTGATACAACCGTAAGTCCAAAACAGCATGCGCCTGCTTATCCGAAAATTGATACCTGGCAATCAGCTGTGCCTTTGCCTCTTCCCGGTTATTGCTCGCCTTGATCAATTTAATGACTTCATCGAGATGGTCAATTGCTTTTAAATACCCCTCGAGGATATGAGCTCTTGCCTCTGCTTTATTCAAATCGAAGCGGGTACGGCGACGGATCACATCGATACGGTGCTCAATCCATGCTGCAATGAACTGCTTGATGTTCATGATGCGCGGCAATCCCTTATCGAGCGCAAGCATGTTGCAACCGAATGTGATTTCGAGATCGGAATACTTATAGAGCTGATTAATGACAACTTCCGGAACTTCATTGCGTTTCAGCTCCATTACGATCCGCATTCCGTCTTTGTCGGACTCATCGCGCAAATCGGAAATCCCCGTAATCGTTTTGCTATTAATTAACTCAGCAATCGCCTCGATCAATCTCGACTTATTCACATTATAAGGAATTTCATCCACAACGATCCGTTGGCGATCGCTGTTTTCAAAATCTTCCACCCTTATCACACCGCGTAAAGTAATTTTTCCCCGCCCTGTATGATAAGCCTCCTTGATCCCCCGGTAACCGCAGATAGTACCCCCGGTCGCAAAATCGGGCCCGGGCATCACTTTCATAATGTCATCGACAGTTGAAACAGGATTGTCCAAAACCAGAATTGTCGCTTTGATCAGTTCGCCTAAGTTATGAGAAGGAATATTCGTTGCCATCCCCACAGCAATTCCCGTTGAACCATTGCATAACAGATTTGGAAATTTCGCAGGGAATACTGTCGGCTCTTTCTTTGTCTCATCATAGTTAGGGACCATATCGACAGTATCTTTATCCAGATCCTCCATCAGCTGCACAGATGCATGGGTAAGCCTTGCCTCGGTATATCGCATCGCAGCAGCATTATCCCCGTCCACAGAACCGAAGTTCCCCTGACCGTCCACTAATGTATAACGCATCACCCACCCTTGCGCCATTCGGACAAGCGTCGGATAGATCACTTGTTCCCCGTGCGGGTGGTAGTCGCCGGAAGTATCGCCGGAAATTTTAGCACATTTACGGTGTTTGCCCCCGGGGCTTAAATTCAACAACTTCATTGCGTATAAAATACGTCTTTGCGAAGGTTTAAGGCCATCGCGAACATCCGGTAATGCCCTGGCAATAATCACAGACATCGAATAGCGAAGGTAACTTTCCTTCATTTCATCTTCAACATTACGCGCAACAATGACTTCATTAGCTGTGTATGATGACATAAATCTTCCTTTTAAATGTCTAGATTTTTTACAGAAAGGGCGTGTTGTTCAATGAAAGCCCTGCGCGGAGGAACATCTTCACCCATAAGCATTGTGAACATATAATCGGCAGCAATTGCATCTGGCAATGTTACTTTAAGCAAAGTTCGCTTTGCAGGATCCATTGTAGTTTCCCACAATTGATCGGCATTCATTTCACCAAGACCTTTATAACGTTGAATTTCAATCCCTTTTCTACCGTTTTCCCTGATAAAGTCGATAATATCTTTTAATGTGTAACAGTAATGGACCGGATGGTCATCCTCTTTCACCTCGACACAATCACCTTTTGGAATGAGGTAGTCTGCAATGGTAAACCCATATTTTGCAAGGCTGGTAATCAAATGATTGATCACCTCTTCTTCATAAAACTCTACAAAATGAAGGCGTTGAGGATGAAACACCCGCATTTCCTCCGTGATCTCTTCGGGAGGGATGGAAGCGAGAGTTTGGGCATGACGGCTTTTTTGCGCCTCTTCATCGGCGATTTTATAGGCTTCCACTTCTTCGATCGAATAGACAAAACGGATCCCTTCCGTCAGGTCGACTTTATAGCGGGGAAATACACCGCTTCCGTTTTTGCTATTGATAAATTCCCGGAAAAGCAACCCTTTACGCTCAACGCGGCCGATAAACTGCTCGACATCGAGAATGCACTTTAACAGAATACTCGCATCCTCTGAAGTAAGCCACTCCTGATCTTTAGACAGCCGAATCTTAAGATCGGTTGTTCCCAATTCCAGTAAATAATTATCCAGCTCTTTCTCGGAATGGATATAACGGCTAAGTTTTTTGCGTGTGACCCGGAAAAGCGGAGGCTGGGCAATATAGATAAAGTTGTTTTCAACCAGGGCCGGCATATGTCTATAAAAAAACGTCAACAATAGGGAACGGATATGCGATCCGTCCACATCGGCGTCAGTCATGATGATAATTTTATGATAGCGCAACTTTTCGAGATTAAACCCGTCAATGCCGACACCACAGCCTAAGGCCGAAATCATCGACCCCACTTCCGTATTTTGCAACACTTTATCAAGCCTTGCCTTTTCGACATTAAGAATCTTACCGCGTATAGGCAATATAGCCTGAAAACGTCTGTCCCGGCCCGATTTTGCCGATCCTCCGGCCGAATCACCTTCGACGATATAAATTTCACAAAACTCAGGATTTTTTTCCTGACAATCGGTTAACTTACCAGGCAGACGCCCACTGTCCAGAGCAGATTTGCGCAAAGTCAATTCGCGAGCTTTACGCGCAGCCTCTCTTGCCTGAGCGGAAATAATCGCTTTTTCTGCAATAGCCTTGGCAACGCTTGGGTTTTCGCCAAGGAAAATCGCAAGCTCTTCCCCGACAATTTGTTGAACAATCGAACCCACATCGCTGTTGCCTAAACGTTGTTTTGTTTGCCCTTCAAATTGCGGATTGGCCACTTTCACAGAAACTACAGCGGTCAGTCCCTCCCGCATATCTTCGCCGCTGATCGAAATTTTATCGCTTTTCAGCAGGTTATTATTTTTGATGTATGTATTCAATACGCGGGTCAACGCTGTAGAAAAGCCGGTAAGATGGGTGCCGCCATGCTTTGTTGCGATATTGTTGACGTATGTATACATTGTTTCCGTATATCCATCGTTCCACTGCAAGGCAATTTCCACCTCAATCGGGCCATCATCACCAGTGCGTGCACCATGAAAATAAACAGGTTTAGGGAATAAGACATCTTTATTTTCATTGAGGAAAGAGACAAAAGAGAGCAATCCGCCGCTATAGCAATAGTTTACATCCTCTTTTTCATCGTTGCGTTCATCTCTAAAGAAGATATTAATCCCTTTATTTAAAAAGGCGAGCTCCCGGAACCGCTTGGCTAAGATATCATAATCATACTCTTTGACCCTCATGATCGAATCATCGACCACAAAATAGATCTTTGTCCCCCGCTTATTCGTCTCGCCAACAACCCTGATCGGTCTTACTACTTTTCCTTGTGAAAATTCGATCTCGTGAATTTGTCCATTCTTAAAGACACTAACGACCATTTTTTTCGCCAATGCACAGACGCAGGAGACTCCAACGCCATGCAGACCGCCGGAAACTTTATAGGAATCTTTATCAAATTTTCCCCCGGCATGCAAGATCGTCATCACGACCTCTAATGCGGTCACTTCCCTTCCCTGCTTAATGGACTCTTTTTCATGACGCTCAACCGGAATACCTCGTCCATTATCTTCGATAGAAATGGAATTATCTGCATGAATCACAACGCTGATTTCCGAACAATACCCTGCCATTGCCTCATCGATGCAGTTATCGATCACCTCATATACAAGCTGGTGAAGGCCGTTTTCTCCGGTATCTCCAATATACATTCCCGGTCTTTCCCGCACCGCCTGCAGTCCTTCTAAAACAGTGATGGAACCCGCGTTGTATTCACGCTCTTTAGACTCTTTATTCTCTTGAGACATTCGTAACCTATTATTGAATGAGTTTAAGCCATGTGAAAATTGATTTTTTTAATGCCTGCGTTGGGAAATTTTTGTACCATTGCCAGATAGATTTTAAGGCTGTCGCGTTTGAGCAGTTCAAAGCATAGTGAATTTTTGACTTTAACGATCAGAACTCCATTGCAAAACGAAACGGCTGAAGACATACGTGATAGTCTCTCGCCGATCACTTCCGGCCAGGCTT
>JABDCW010000068.1 GCA_013287905.1 Chlamydiota bacterium
TTTGGGAAGCGCCTTATCAAATCGCCAAAAATTTATTTTTATGATACCGGGCTTCTCTGTCATTTACTCAATATTGGCTCTGCAGATCAGCTGACCACCCATTATTTGCGTGGGGGCATATTCGAGTCCTATGTACTTAGTGAAATGTTGAAATATCAGTACAATCAGGGACTTGAACCCTCTCTTTATTTTTGGAGAGATCAGCAGGGAAAGGAGATCGATTGCATCGCAGAGTCAGGTTCTCGTCTGATTGCCTGCGAGATCAAGTCTTCTAAAACTATTTCAAGCGATTTTTTTTCCCTTTTGGAATATTGGCAAAAAATATCTGATACTAAGCCGCAAGATTCTTATTTGATCTATGGTGGAAAGACATCTCAAAAGCGTTCTCAGGCAGTTGTATTGGCTTGGGACGCTGTTACTGATGTCATGAGTTAGATTTTGGCAGAACAGCTCTCCAACGTCTTCATCATAAAGGGAAAAAATGTGACGCACACGATCGATAGTCCTAAAGCATTCCACTTTTAATATTTCGCTTGAAACAGTATATTGAAAATCTTTTGTAATAAGGGGTTTTCATCACCAGAAATAATCCCAAGAATCACAGGTGATTCTATATATATGCCTTCACAGATCCCTTCTTTCCTCTTTGAGGAATTTAAGACTGCCGTAAGGATTTGAAGATGGCTGGGATTTTAACTTAAACAAATTTAATGGATTATCTAGCGCTTCTTCTATCACCAATTCATATTTTTTATTTTCACGAAAGGGTATCAATACAGCTAAGGGCGATTTTCGATCCAGCACAACAACTTCTTCTCCCTTACGAACAAAATCAAGGTATGTTCCGAGCTTTGCCTTAAATTTTGCAATATTAACTAATTTCATCTTCTTCCTCTTATGACTTCCTATGGCCATATTATAGCCATTTGTCAAATTTTTGCATTTTTAAACCCAGGTGACCGGACATTAAAACAGTTTTTTTAACCGCAGAGGGTACAGAGAACGCAGAGTAGAGCAAAAAGTCTTTCTTTTGCCAATACATAAAAATGAAAACTCTGCAATGGGTTCGCACTGGAAAATAACACAATTCACAAGCACTTAGAAAGGAAAATAACAGGATGAGCAGTGTAGGCAGGATATAGTGGATTTACTTACTTGTTACTGAAAAATGTAAATTATATATTTGTTATCCTGCATATCCTGCTCATCTTGTTAAATTTATGCTCCAGCGGGAATTACTAAAACTATGCGCTCTCTCTTGCCCTCTGTGGTTAAAATATTTCATTTAATGTCCGGTCACCTGTTTTTAAACCAGGGCGTGTCGTCAAAAAAGAGTATGCTGTTCAATTTTTGATGAATTGAGATCATTTCAAAATAAACGCAGTTTCGTTACTCTGTTGGAGAGACAGAAGAAATTTCGATATCGCAAACACTCGTTATCATTCCAAAGGAATAGATCATGGACGCTGTAAAAACCTGTTCAAATAAGTGGTTATGACCAACAATATTAATTCAACAAATCAAAATAAACCATTTGAGCTAAGCTTAAACAGTTTTCTTCCAGGAGGAAAATGGACTCCCTGTGATGAAAAGGGGAAGTTTATTGATTCAAACAATGCAATGTGGATAAAAGATAGTTTATCTGGCGCTGTATATTTAAACCAACCCGCAAACCTTTTAAGGTTTAAACTATCGGTTCTGACAGGTTTTTTAGCTGGCATTTTTGGTAATACAATAAGTTTAACAATTAATGCAGCTTATCGGGCTGTAAAAGTTGTTTCCCTGTCACATTTTTGGTTGCCTATATCACGTATTGATCAAAAACTGGATAATAATTCGTACCATTTCAAGAACCGGTGTGTAGAATGCGCTAAAGATATTGCCAGATTTGTAGCATCCCCTTTTGCCTGGCTAGGGCTATTATTTGCAAGCTTAGCGGGTGCGCTGGTTCCTGGAGAAAACGCCCCAAGAGATGGCGCTAAAATCTTTTCCTCCATTGAAATAGCCATGTATGGCGGTACTGTAGCGGAAGGGTATTTCGGATGGGCCCCTTGTTATCAACCCAACGCCACCTCTCATGGCCTTGGAGGCGACATTAACAAGGAGCGGGCTTTTTGAGAGCCTGTTCAATATCTCGGATCGGATAATTTGTGTGCTGAATTTTGCTACAAATGCAAGAACAACCGCTTTCCCGATGGATAATAGAGCAAGAGCTACTTATCATTTTATCTGACTATGTTCAGGATGATCAAATAAAATGCTTAGGCCTTCTTTATCGCTGAGCCATACATCGTTTTCAGCAAAGAAACTCACCTGGAAACGAGCGAGTTGCGGATTTAAGTCACAAGGCATTTCATTCGCAGCTATATAGTGAATTCCCACGCATTGTATTCCTGCCTTATCTAAGCACGATATAACTGACTGAACATGCTTAAGTTCATCATCAACAAAAATAATTTTTTCAGGACTCAAATTCAAATGTTGTAAAAAAGCAATTAAAACATCTCCCTTAGGGTGAAATGAAGAATATAAAACTCCCAGTTTGAACATAGGGGATTGTTGATATTGTTCACTTTTTGGCAACGTGATGCAATTATCTTGTGGTAAGGAATTTTGAAAGTCAAAACCAAACTGTCTCAATTCATCTACACGCCAATTTCCTGCACCCTCCAAACCTTTAACTTTTGCTGGCGCAGCAGTAAGCGCTAATATTGGCACTTGACGCTTCTGAAGCATCCGAATAAAGTCTACACTTCTGCTATCTACTACTGAATGTGGAGCCTTCATTCGAATTTCTCGAAATAGATCACGATCTGTATAATCTGCAACCAACTTTTCAAAAAAAGATTTTCCTTTAGGCTTTAAAATCGCATCATTCGGTACAATTAATGTAGCATCAACATCAAATAGTAAAAGAGAATTTCTGTTTAGTGAGCTGCATTCTATTTCAATGTCACTGAAGTCATTTGTTGTAATAATCTGACCTGCATAAGCTGCATGCATAATGAAAATCGCAAAACAACATACCCAACGCATTCTTTTCCCCTTTGTGAGAAACCTTCTCATTGTAATTCGTAGCTGCTACCCAACTTGAAGACGGATCATTCTCAAAAGATGTGAAACATCAACCAGCTTCGAATTTAGAATTTTAGACTAGCTTATCTTGAATTTCGGATCAACACCATCGTCATCAACTTAAGGGTAAATTCACTGAGAATTTTACATTCTAAAGCCGGTATGGATGCGACTAAAAAATATTTAACGCAAAGAAGCAAAGGCGCAATGGCGCAAAGAAAATGTTAAATCTCATAAATGCTCTCGGGTAGTCCAGGACTGCCTAACGTTCGATGAACTTCGATTGCATCACCTATCATATTATATAATAATTTAATTCCATAGTAATCTTTGCGCCATTGCGCCTTTGCTTCTTTGCGTTAAATTATTTTAGACTACTTTACACGCCAGCTTTCAAAGTGTGCTGAACAGGTCGAGACGACCTGCCTACCTTCTTTACCAATGGTTTTGTTTACACCCGGGGCCCTGATAGTGTGCAAGGCTATGGTAACAAAATATATATTTATGCTAGATTAAAGCTATCAAAGGAGGATTGCCATAACAACAAGTCACCAAGAAGACCCTGAGAATACAACAAAAGATTTTCTGATACGGAATATGCCGATGGAGCTGTATATAAGACTTGAAAAGGCTGCGAAAGAGCATCACCGTAGCCGAACGCAAGAAGCTATCTTCACCCTATCTCAGGGGCTTGCCCCAATGGTGTCCTCTTTAAAAGCGCCCAAGCCATTTAAATGGGGAAAGGATTTTACTTCAGAGGATATTATTAAGGCGATCCATGAGGGGCGTGAATGATCGTTATCGACACCTGTATTGTTTTTCATCTTTTTAATGAGACTTTTCGGATAACACTTTTGCAACCTATTGAAGAAAATTACTTATGAAGCATCTCTATTCACTTTTATTTGGTCTTTTATCTCTGGTCGCGATACTCGCGACACTTACAAATGCACAAGGCTTATCAGAACAAGTCAGTGAGACTGCAGATATTCACTCGCCGCTCATTGCCTCTTATTTACGAGATCTTGAAGAACAGGGATATTGTGTGATCCCTCAGGTGCTTTCCTCTTCAGAAACAGAGCGATTATATCAACGTGTCTGGCACGAGTTTATTGAGAAGGCATGGCCGAATTGCCGAATGGACGACCGAAGTAACTGGAAAGAAACATTTCCGATACACAACAAATTAGGCATCTTTGCAGGGCCTTCCGGGCAGACCCAAGTCATGTGGGATTTAAGACAAGATCCTCGCATTGTCGATATTTTTGGGCAAATTTGGAACACAAGCGACCTTATAGTAAGCATGGATGGGATGTCGATTATGTGTCCATCTGAAATACGGGAAGAGTATTTTCCCCCATGGCCTCATGTGGATCAGGAGATCAACAAACGTCAAGACGGTATCATGCATAACAATCTTCCTCCAGTTGATTTTGTTAGTGAATCGTCATTAAAAACTCAGCCATTTACCATTCAGGGGCAGTTTTTGTTTGAAGACTCTTTCGATGGAGACGGGGGATTCTTCTGCATTCCAAAATCCCACCTGCGATTTGAAGAGTTTTCTCCGGTCCTTGAAGCTCTAGGGGAAGTAGATATACCAAGAAGCGAAAGAGCCAAAATAAGGGACGAGTATCTGCGAGATCTTTTCGCAAATCATTGCGATGAAAATCCCGACTCATATCCGATGAAGCATGTAACTGCTCCCCGGGGATCTTTAATTCTATGGGACTCAAGAACTATCCACTGGAATCAACATCCGAAAAAGAATAGACCACTTAACGAATGTCCGAAAGTCAGAATGGTTGGGTATCTTTGCTACGTTCCAAAAAAAAGAATGTCCGATAAGAGTAAAGTTCTTCGTCTCAAAGCCTTTGAGGAAGGCGTTTCTACAGGGCACAATCCTGCTCAATTTGACCTTAAATATACCCATGACCATATCTGGAAAGAATATAAGCAATATGTGGAAGATCCAAACTACATACAACCAAAGATTTATCTGACTCCATTAGGAAAATCTTTGTTGGGCTTAGAGAGTGTCGTCAATTGATAATGACCTAAATTCATGTGACTAATTTTCATTAATAAGGAGAGCTCTATATATGGAAGCCTCAATAGTAGATTTGAGATATAAAATGAAGGAAATTCTCCAAGCCCTTGATCGCAATGAAACAGTTAAAATTTACTATCATGGTAAATTAAAAGGAACCATACAACCTGCAAAAATCAAAAATGAGCAAAAAAATAAAAAGAGAGTGCAAAATCACCCCTTTTTTGGAATGTTGACCGATGAACCTGGAAACGTGGAAGAACTAATGAATCAATTACGAGGGGCGCGATAGCATACTCTTTGATACCGGCATTTTAAGAGTTTATAGCATTTCAATTAGAGCTATCTTTTACCCTCTTTCATCTCTAACCACACCTCCCAAGGGCATATCAATGGCCAAGATTCCCATTGCTCTTTATAGAGATTGTATTGGTTATCGGGGATCCAATGAAGAATACCATCTGGACCAATGCGGTCAGGAAAACATATTCCATGAAGATGGTCCACTTCATGCTGAAAAATTCTGGCGGTGAATCCTGAAAAAGTTTGTTGTATAATACTTCCCTGGCGATCGTAAGCCTCCAGTTTAATGGATCCCGATCTGGGAACTTTCCCATCTAAATGATCGTCCACGGAATAACATCCTTCGATTCCATATATTATATCCTCAGAATACCAGGTAATTTTGGGATTGATGTACGCTACTAAGTCACCTAAGTTGCTCCAGCTGGAATCTACCTGCATATCGACAATAATAATACTCAAAGGGATCCCGATTTGCGGAGCTGCTAACCCAACCATGACTCCATTACCCCTATTTTCTCTATAATTTCCTATTATTTTCATCATTTTTTCGATGATGGATTGAACTTCACCGGAAACAATGAGCTCAATGGGTACTTCTGAAGCTTTATTTTTAAGCAATGAATCACAATGTGAAACAAAAGGCGATGCTGGCATGTTTGATTCTTCCCCGCTTAAACCTGTATAAGAATAGGAGCCGCAGAGAAATGCCAGTAATATAAAAAATATCCTCATGGCTTTTCTCCTCTCCAGATGATCGCGCGCTTACGTGTTTATCACTTTAAATAAAGAGCGGATAGGGGCGAAAAGAGGCTGAGGAAGTGAATTTCCCTCAAACCAGTGCCAGCCTTCACATTTATCCGGCTCCAAAAGCTGAAGATCGCCTTCGAACTCGTCAACAACGACAAAAAGAGTAACATAATGTTTTTCTTCAATGATATCATTCACCCAAGCACCCATCTTTATAGAGAGAGCTTTTAGTCCGGTTTCTTCAGATAGCTCTCTCATGGCACACTCTTCAACAGTTTCTCCAAATTCAAGATGTCCTCCGGCAAATGACCATTCTCCAGAACCGTGAGATCCTTTTCTTTTGCCTAAAAGCATCTTCCCATCTTTACCGAAGACGATAATTCCTACACCAACTCTTGGTTGTAACTTTTGATCAATCGTTTTCATATATCATGACTTCGTTTTAATTTTTGCACGATTCCAGTAATCCATTAATGTTTTAAATGGCTGGCTTTGAAGATTCTCGTGTCCATCACTTTGCGCCAGTTGAACCACGACATCATATCGCTTTTGAAACTTGTCAATGCTTTTCGATAAGGTCTCCCGAGGATCCAACCCGCAAAAAATAGCCAGGCTTATGGCTGCTTGTATTAAATCACCCACTTCCTCTTGTACATGATTAATATCTTCATTATCCCAGGCCTCTTGAATTTCTATGCATTCATTTTGCACTTGCTCCATTAGCTGCGAAAAATTTTCCCAATAAAAGCCAAATTCTTT
>JABDCW010000069.1 GCA_013287905.1 Chlamydiota bacterium
CTTGGTAGCTGTGCACTAAAACACTTTCAACATAATGTGCGCGGCAGGGCGAGACTCCCTGGTTACATCGATCCTCCTTTGATTTTTTCCCTTGCGATCAATTTTTCGATATGCTATCGTCAGCAGACGAGCACATTCATATGCTTAAGAGTGCCTTTGACCAAAGAATAGGCCCATCTGGAGTCTCCAGATATTTTGGTATTTCCCGTAACGTCAGGTCATTCATGATAAATTTAAAGCACTCCATTCCGATCATCCCTTGACCTAAGGGAGCGTGCCGGTCGACACGTGATCCTAAACCCTTGACAGAATCGTTTACATGGAGTGCATACAAATGTTGCAGACCAATCTCGCGGTCAAATGCGGCAAACGTTTCACGGCATGCCTCCTTTGTACGCAAATCATATCCTGCTACAAAAATGTGGCAGGTATCTATGCAGACACCGATCGGCAAATCGGGCAGCGTCTTGCCAAGAATATAAGCAATTTCCTTAAAATTCCATCCCACAGTAGATCCTTGACCGGCTGTCGTTTCAATAAGCAAACGCAAATTTCCATCTGTCAGAAGAGGTTTGAATGAGAGTAAGCTTTCGACAATGCGGTCCAGACATTTATCCACCGGATCTTTTAAAGCCGCACCCGGATGAAAATTTAAAAAATCGATATTTAATTGCTTGCAGCGGACAATTTCTGCATGAAAGCCGAGCAAACTTTTGGTCAAGTTTTCTGCATCGGGGGCCCCCAGGTTAATTAAATAACTGTCATGGCTCATAACCTTTTTGATCTGCGTTTCTTCAAGCGTTTTTTTCCATTGGTCGACAGCACTTTGAGCTAATGGAGGGCTTTCCCAACGTTTTTTGATTCGCTGTGAATAACTGAATGGTCGTCGCCCCGATTTTTTTCCCTTCGATGAGGGCATTCCAGGCGCCGCCGGCAGCAGAAGTGTGAGCTCCAATAAGAAGATCGGAAGCTGGGGTCTTTGGCATCTATTCTCCAAATAATTGGAAGAGGTGGGATTCGAACCCACGGTACGTTTTCACGTACACACGCTTTCCAAGCGTGCTCCTTAAGCCACTCGGACACTCTTCCTTAAGGTTTTGCTTTCGTATACTTTAACTGAAAAGCTATATTTACACAACCAGAAAAACAACCTCGAAATCCCTTGACAATTTTCCAATTTTACTATCTGATAATGATTTATATTAACCTTAAAAATAATACAAAAAAAGAGATAGATGATGAAGGAAAATGTATCGATAATGAAATTTTTCAGGGTGACTTGCACTTTATTGCTCATTTGTGTTCTTGGTTCTTTCTTTACCGGTTGTGAATCTCAACGCATTATCGTCAATTCTCTGGATGAGCGCGATGCAGATGAAATCCTTGTTTATCTCTCATCAAAGGGAATAGACGCCGTTAAAGTACAGGCTGCGAGTGGCGGCGCGGCCGGTGGAGGATCTAAGACGATTATGTGGGATATCAGCGTCAATAACAACCAGGCGCTGGAGGCCATGAATTACCTCAATCAAGTCGGCTTGCCAAGGCGTCCAAGGCAAAATTTATTAAATATTTTCACAGGATCTGGTCTCGTGCCATCTGAAATGGAACAAAAAATCCGCTATCAGTCCGGGTTAGCTGAACAGATTGCAGGCACCATACGCAAGATGGATGGGATTTTAGATGCTGAGGTGCAAATTTCATTTCCACCGGAAGATCCATTAAACCCAACGCAGAAAAAACTTCCTATTACCGCTTCTGTTTTTGTGAGGCATAATGGGATTTTAGATGATCCCAACGCCCATTTAGTATCGAAAATCAAAAGGTTAGTTGCAGCCGCTGTGCCAAGTTTGGACTCGGACAATGTCACAGTTGTTGGCGAGCGGGCGCGCATCAATGAGGGGCTGACCGATTTTTCATCGGAAAACCATGAAGAGGCAAGACACTACTTTTCTGTCTGGGGCCTTGTCATCGCAAAAGAATCGGTAACTTATTTTCGCATTATCTTTTTCTCCTTTATCGTTCTTATCCTGCTCATGGTGCTTAGTCTTATCTGGACGATATGGAAGGTTTATCCTTTCATTAAAAGCGGCGGGGGATTTAAACAGTTTCTGAAATTTTCCCCTTTCTCAATAACCCATGCAGAGCCCTCAAAGGAAAATGCAGAGAATAAGCCGCCTGAAGAAAAAGAAAAAAAGGCCGAAGAAAATGTAGCTGACAAGGATATTGATCAAACGTGAAACAAAATGAAGAGCCGATCCCGTGCCCGTGAGCGTGCCCGTGCCCGTGCCCGAATTTGCCTGAAATCGGGCATGGAATTAAAATCGGATAAGATAAATTAATGCGGGCACGGGCACGGGCACGGAATTAAAATCGGATAAGATAAATTAATGCGGGCACGGGCACGGGCACGGAATTAAAATCGGATAAGATAAATTAATGCGGGCACGGGCACGCTCACGGGCACGGAATTAAAATCGGATAAGATAAATTAATGCGGGCACGGGCATGGGCACGCTCACGGGCACGGAATTAAAATCGGATAAGATAAATTAATGCGGGCACGGGCACGAAAATAATTAGGGAGTAGGATGCTTACCACAAAAAATGCAATGATCTTTAAAGTATTGCTTAATTATTTTCAGGCATCGACCAATCCTAAATTATTAAAAAAGTTCAATAGCGAGGAAGCAAAGGTAATTAATGCCCAAAAAACGGCGATAGTAGAACCCGATCTTTTTTTTAAATGGCCTAAGGAACTGATCATGCGGACCCATTACTCCTGGCTAGCCAGGGTAATACAAACTGTTCCTGAGTATCTCCAACAGGCGATGGTGAATGCATTTCCCGAGCCTGTAGCGCATAAGCTGAAACTATTCTTAAAATTCCCGGAATTTCCAGGCGACTTAGGCGAGCCGCTCAAGGAATTTTTATTGAAAATATTTTTTCAATATTGGCACCCGATGGAAACATTACCCATTGCCTATTTTCCGGAGACAAATTTGAGCCCCCTTTTGAAATTGTCTAAAGACAGCCTGATTAAATTAATCAGCTATTTGGCATTGCAGGATGTAGCTAACCTGATCCGTTTGACTGTGGATAAAACCACACTAAAAAATGTTTATGCATGCTTAGACCAAAAACAACGGGAATATATGCGCATTTGCCTGCACTACAAAGTAAAATTAAACTTTCCCAAATTGAATTTAAGCAACTGGAACGGCAAACCCGAAGTATTTGAGAATATTTTACAGTATTTTGGAATGTTGCGCATGGCAAAAGCCCTAAGCGGCCATTCCGAATCATTTTTGTGGATGATCACTCATGCTTTAGACACTGGACGGGGAAGTATGATAGAAAAAAACTATGAAACTCAGAAAATTCCCGGAATTAGCGATCATTTAGCTCAGCAAATTATTTTCCTTCTTAATTTCCTTAACCTCAAGACGTAAACCATAAGGTACACGATGAGCAATCGTTTCTTCTCTTTAATCGATAATAAAAAGAAAGTATCGACCAATAAACGAATCATCCCTTCAGCAGAAGTTGCCCATCTGATGGATGCCGCTGAAATATTAAAAGCTGCTTGTGAAGATGCTGAAAAATATAAGTTAAAAGTAGCGGAAGAATGCGAGGAATTAAAAAAACTGGCTGAACAAGAAGGATTTGCCGCCGGATATGCCAATTGGGCAACCTATGTTGTTGCTTTAGAAAATGAAATTGCCAAAGTTCATCAGGAGCTGACAAATTCTGTTATTCCAGTTGCCATTAAAGCCGCAAAAAAAATTTTAGGAAAAGAGATCGACTTATCCGATGATACGATTGTCGATATTGTTTCGAATATATTAAAATCTGTGGCACAGCATAAGAAAATCACCATTTATGCCAATAAAAAAGATATTAATTCTTTGGAACGCAATCGACCAAGAATTAAAGAAATTTTCGAAAGTCTGGAGGCATTGTCTATTCGCGAACGTACCGATATCGCAAGAGGCGGATGTGTCATTGAGACGGAAGGGGGCATTATCAATGCGCAAATCGAAAACCAATGGAGCGCCTTGGAACGGGCCTTTGCAACGCTGAACAAGCGTTCCGGGAAGGAATCACAAACTTCAAACCCAAGCGAAAATAAATGAAAATAATCTCTTATCAATTTCTTTTTTGCTGTATCGCTCTCATTGGACTACTATGCGTAACACCTGAACAATTGTTCCCTCAGGCAACTAGTCCACGTACGGTCATTTCCTTACCTGCAAAATCGCAAGAGCCGGCAAAGCATAGCTCTGCAGCCGCTGCGCCGCCTAATCAAGATCTGATTACGGGAGAGTTTGATAATTTTAAACGCCCGACTTTGATCACTCAGGCTGTTGTTTTGACTTTGCTTGCCCTTTTACCATTTATCATCATGATTTTAACCTCGTTTTTAAAAATCGTGATTGTTTTATCGCTGTTGCGCAGCGCTCTTGGCGTTAACCAGGCACCCCCAAACCAGATTATCAACGGTGTCGCATTTATGTTAAGTTTATTTATCATGTATCCTACCGCGGTAAAGATGTATGATGCCGGGCACAAAGTCATCTACGAGACAAGAGCGCCAGAGTCCTTAATTGCACCGGAATCTTCAACCTATATTCTTAAGGTTGCCGCCGTAACTGCTGAGCCGCTTAGAGATTTTCTTAAGCGCAATTCTGCCGTTGCGCACCAGGCATTGTTTTATCGGATGGCATATAAAGTCTTGCCCGAACAATATCGACCAAATTTAACACCAAGTGATACCATTATCTTAGTTCCAGCTTATATTACCAGCCAATTAAAGGATGCGTTTGAAATTGGGGTGTTAATCTATATTCCATTTTTTGTAATCGACTTAGTTACATCGAATATTTTGCTTGCAATGGGGATGATGATGCTCTCCCCCGTGACAATCTCCATGCCGCTAAAATTGTTTTTGCTCGTCATGCTGGATGGTTGGACCCTTCTTATTCAAGGTCTTGTGTCAACCTTTAAATAAAAGGAAATGAGATTATGTTTCAAACGCATGTGATTCAACTTGCCTATGAAGGACTGCTCTTGATCCTGATCCTGTCGGCACCTCCTATTTTGGTGAGCATGTTTTTTGGTATTTTAGTGGCAATTTTTCAGGCGGCTACACAAATCCAGGAGCAAACACTTTCCTTTACGATCAAACTGGTCGCCGTCACATTAACTTTAATGTTTTTAGGATCGTGGCTTGGGGGAAAAATTATGGCGTTTGCCATGGGTATTTTTCTTCACTTTCCCGAATGGAGCATGGGGGCTGGTTAAAGTGGATCCGCATTCCGGTATAAGTCCTGAGGGCAGTTATCTCTATGTTTTTTTGACAAGCGCCTTTCAGGCTGAAAATGCCATTGGCGTATTTGCTCTGCTGTTTTTGTTTTTTGCGAGGTTTTTGCCTATTATTGCTCTTTCCCCATTTTTTGGAGCAAGGGTGTTGCCTCATCCGGTCAAGGTGATGTTCGCCATTTGCATGTTTGTCATTTTTTTACCGCAATTGCTTCTTGTAACCAAATCTCAAGTCAATTTTAGTCCCTATACGGTCGTTCTGCTGACCAAAGAACTTTTTGTCGGAACCTTGATCGGATTTATTATCAGCCTTCCGTTTTCCATTGTTCAGTCTTCGGGAATTATCATCGACCACCAACGGGGGGCATCGAGTTTAATGGTGAATGATCCGACGATCCAGAACCAGTCATCGTCTATCGGAACAATGTTTAATATGGTGTTGATTGTGATTTTTTTTCTGATGAACGGGCCATTTTTATTTCTCGATGCGATAGCATCATCTTATGACATCATTCCTCCAGACAGCATGATCAATCCCGATTTTTTTAACGAGCACGGAAACATTTGGGATTTAGTGATGAAGTTATTCAACCGGGTGATGGTGATTTCTATTCAGCTTGCAACACCTGCATTGCTTGCTATTTTAATGACCGATTCCTTTTTAGGCATCGCCAACCGATTGGCGCCTCAAGTACAAATCACTTTTTTGGGAATGCCGTTAAAATCGCTATTAGCTCTTGTCGTTGTGTGTTTTGGGTGGAAATTGTTCTCAGAAGAATTGGTCAGACAATGCTATTTATGGCTCGATACGGTCAAAACACTTCTGCAAATGATCAGCTTTCAGGCCCCGAGTGTCTAAGAGAAGAAAAAGACCGCCCCTTCCGGATGCAAGTCTTTTTCTTTTGATGTTTAATAGTGATTTGTTGTTTTAGAAAACGCTTCTTTTACCCGTGTGTTTTGCTCTTTACTTTTGGTATCATGGCTCTTGCATTCATGGCTCTTGCATTCATGGGACTTGCATTCCTGTTCCCAGCGTCTTTCCCATTCCGCTAATTCTTGTTCGGCTTTATCTTTAGCAAGTCCACATTTTTTTTGCAGCTTGCCCAATAATTGCTCTCTTTTGCCTTTAATTTCCGCCAGGTCCTCATCGGTCAGCTTTGACCATCTCTCTTTAATTTTTCTTTTGGCGACATTCCAATCGCCTTGTAGAGTATCCTTGTTCATGATTAACCTCCATTTTTTCCTTTAAATTTTGAAAAAAATTTCTCAATAGACTCACATTTTTCAGAATAGGAATTAAAGAATTTTTTTGATACAAAAAAATATTGACATTAATGGCGAATTCTTATCTGATGAAAAAAATTATAGGAACAAAGTTTAACCAAAAATGGAGATAAGCATGTTAAGCACAATACTAATCGTACTCTTGATATTGATTCTTATAGGGGCTTTGCCTACCTGGCCGCATAGCGCAGGATGGGGGTATGGTCCAAGCGGC
>JABDCW010000070.1 GCA_013287905.1 Chlamydiota bacterium
GCTATCTGACAATAAACGTGAATTTGCGCAAGAATTCAAATTGAAACGCAAAGATGCAAAGAATTTAACACTAACTCTCTGCGACTTTGCGCCCATAGTTTTACCCATAAGTAAACAAAAACCTTTTAAGCGTTATCTATAATAAATTCAACACAAAGGCACAAAGTCCCAAAGAAACAAAGAAATTTTGACCTAGAGGCCCTTCCCTCTTAGTGTCTTGGTGCCTTTGTGCCTTTGTGTTGAATTAAAGCCTATACTTATGGGTAAAAGTATGTTTGCGCCTTTGCGTTTCAAAATTTTTAGATCGAAATTACATTTATAGTTGCTGCCATTGAACTACTGATCCCTATACTGCAGTCCCTCATTCGGCAAATCGTAAAATCCCTTTATCCAGTAAGAGCAATTTTACTCCTTCCTTGGATAAGAACTGTTTCCCCCCATTGCTCTCGAGGTATTTTTCGGCGAATGCAAGAGAGAAGTCCTCTTCCTCTTCTCCTGTTTTTTTACACATTTTTTGTAATCGGGAGACAATGTCGGCTTGCCACGATTGCACAGCGCTCCAGGAAATTTTGCGAAAACCATCGTTCATAAAATCGGGTCTGATTGCTTCATATACCATATCGACCATTGTGTCAGCAGAACTGCAACTTAGATCTATATCTGAAATCAAATGGTCTGTCAGGAAGGCCAACTGATTGTATAACCCTCCCTGGAATTGCACATGAAAACTTAATTGTATCTGCTCGACCCAATTTTTCATATTACCTGCTTTAAGGGATGCGGGAGAAACAGCATTGGGCAGTACACTCCTCTTGAACAACGTCATAACAGCCGATTTTTTTTGTAACTGAGAATTCAGCTCCCCTTCAAAGGAACGAAAACGGTGTACCAATGCCGAATGGACCGTATTGGTAATGTGAACATCATCTTCCCCGCCCCCGTTCTTTAGATCAGGGACTGCAAGTCCTTCTGCCCGGGCCAATTCGCCGATTTTTTCATTGATCACTGCGCTTCGCCACTTTGCCAATTCATAATGCACTGCCAGGTTAATATCGTCCGTTTCCGGAATGAGTTTTTGTGTGATATCTCTTGTCCAGCCTTCCACACAACTGTTTCCAAGCAGGGCTAATTCCGGTATTTGGACAAGGAAATTTTTCTCATCTTTTATCACGAATTTGATATACGCCGTCATATAGTTTTGAAACAGTCCGAAATTCGGCGGCGTTAAGTCGCAGACATGACCATCGATGAGGCAGCTCCTGATCTTTTCCAGCCCCTCTTTTTGCTTTTTATCTAATGGAATATTTTTGTCGCTTATCTTTTGATCCAATTGTGTGAAACATTCTGTTACCTGCCGTTTTCTTTCTTCTTTACTCAAATTATCCTGATAGGAAGGCAAGAGCCTGAAGTGTTTAGAATATACGTAAGTTTTATTCACTGTAAGACCCGGGGTCTTGCTTTGTGTAAAAAACCGGAAAATTTGCGAGTCGGTCTTTTTCTGATCTACCTTATGTCGACCATAGATGGGCTGCGATATCGATTTTGGGAGATGACGGGCAATCCAAGGGTCACTGAGGATGGTTGACTCTGCTGAAATAGCCAGCAATAGTACATTGACTACGCGCAAAGTCAAGTGCATGGGCAGGGTAAACATGGTGACAAAATTGGCAATGCACAAGATGACATCTAAATGGCGATCGATCACAGCCGGAAGTTTTCCATAATGTTTTATTGCTGTTAGCAGCAACCCCGACAGCCCAATGATCCCTGCAGGATAAAAACCAAGCACAAGCAAAGCAACATAGGAAGCCAAACAAGCGGCATTTGCAAGTTTATTCGAGTGTTGACCAACCGATTTAAGGACCTTGTCGATTTTGACAATGCATTTAGCCGCCCGTAATTTTAAAGTAATCCGGCCGGTTACATTCTTCGAAGCCTTTTTTATATGTTCTTCCGCAATAGACTGAAATAAAGGAAAAAGCAATACCCCCCATAAAAGGGGTTCTAACACTCGGGACAACTTCAGGTTCTTTACCGGAACTAAATACCGCGATACATGAGCATTCAGCATGTGCAATCGTTGAACCGAGAACTGAAGGACAGAAAATTGTCTTTGGCCGTCTTTGGCATTCGCAAGCGACTGGTTATTCAAGTTAAAGTCGCTTAAAGTCCAGGCACAGCTCGCCGCAATTGATGATGAATTCATAGAATTTTCCTATTCTCTCGTAGTAATCGGCTATAGAATACTACTTTGGTCAATTTAAGACAATGGATACTGTTTGACTGTTTGCCCATTGCCAGGAAATCAGCCAGGACGTAAAATGTACATTTCTTTTAATCAATCCTTAATCGGTGCCTAAAATGTCGTATATTATTCCTCTTTCATCGTCCTGGCAAGCGCGCATGTTGGAGTCCAACTGGTTTGCCACCTCGAAATGCCACTTGACCAGGCTCAACGAGCCACCCATTGTTGCCAAAAATGTTCTTGGCAATGTCAAAAAAAAATCAAATACTGCTTATTATTTGCAAAACGCGGCTACATCAGTCAATCGCCTGATTGCTAATATCGCAATCGTTGCCTTTATCTCTCCCATTGGCGCCTGCTGGCATGCCCGTCAGGCAGTGAAGACCAAAACGAAATATATCAGATTACAACACATCAGATGCTGCTGTCTGGAACTGTCAAAATTGGTTGTTGCCATTTCGAGCATAGCAGGATTAGTGATTGCCCCTCTTTACCCTGCAGCAATGAAAGCCAGGATTTTGGCAAGCGAGATCGCCATAAACCTTGGACTGCCATGTCTGTTGATCGGTTCGGGACTGTTCATGTATGAAACATATCTTACATTATTTGATCCAGGCTCTAATTCAAGGCAGCTTGGAAATTTCCCAAACGAAGCCTGCTGGAAAGCGAAAATGGGGCTTAAATGGGAACTTGGCCTCGAGTGCTCCACTGCAGATTCCATTAAAATATTAAATGATCTCCTGGAAGAATCTGCAAAAGAAATGCTCTCAATTATTGCGAATTTGCAGGAAAAATTACCGCAAAAGCATCTTTTGCCGATTGACGACAAAATTAACTCCCACCGTATACTCCAATATCTCGAGCATTCGCGAGAGGATTTGATCAAATCGGGACATTGGCAACAGATCCGGGAGCCCAGGGAAAAATTTACACTTGCAGCCAATCGCTTTTCTGCACTTCAAAGGTATTCCCAAAATAAAACATTTCCCCTGTCAGCAGAAGAAATCAATGGAGCCTATACAGCCTATGGCTCGCTGCCTTGCAAGCCGAAACGATCCTCACCAGACCTGCAAATCCATTCTCTTACCCAAACGTTATTTAAGAGGATGCTGGAATCAAACAGGTTTTATCCGTCAAATTATAAACTACAGCCTCCTGTTGAAGATAAGGGAAGCATCCAATTATCGATGTCGGAAGTCGACCCTTTTTTAGACCGTTGCAAAATCACTGACCGTAAGCATCGTTATTATAAACCTGTACGTTATTTGGCAAGGGCCATCGGAAGTGTCGTCATCCTTGGAATCGGAGTCCCTCTTGGGACTATTTATAATGGAGCTAAAACTCTTTCGCATCTGTCCGCTCATCCATTCCTTCGTTCCGACCTACGATTTGGCAACTGGGAAAAAGTAAAAAGATATGCCCTTGCCACCTATAATGACGCGACAACGGCTTTAAGTTTAAGCGGAATAGTATTGCCATTTGCGAATAATGAAAAGGGTTTGGTCAGTATTGCCACACGTGCCGACCGTGCCGGATTATTCAAAACTATTACATTAAAAAATTCATTTGGGATTACAGGAAATAGGGGTAAGCTGCTCTCTTATTCTTATGAAGAAGATGTGGCTCAAAAAAGATATTACGACTCTTATTTTAATCAGTTGTGCTGTAACCAAAGCCTCGCCCTTTTTTACACTCTTCAAAAAGCCTATGATCAGCTGGACAATGAAAAAAAATTGCAATTGAATCATCTCTTTGCCTCATTTTGCCAGGCTGGAAAGGCAAAGGCGTTCATTCACTTTCTTCAGGAAAATGAAAAGGCACTTCCCAATGACACAGTGAAAAAATGCAACACCTTTCTTTCAAACCTGGAAGAACTGAAAAGGATCATGCAAAGGGGGATAGAAATTACCGAAGAGAATTGGCTGTTAAATGAACAACAACGGCGCTTTAATGAACCAAAGCTACACTTTTGGTATATTTTTAAAGGCTTTTCCGACCCATGGAATGAGTTCTTGCATAAAATGCAGTCATCGATCGATCCGCGAAAGAAAGCAGAGAACATAAAATACCAGGAGCTTAAGAATAGAATTCTCGAACAAAATGCCACTGCAAGACTAGTTTTAGGATTTACAAGCGACGAGCCCTTGACAAATAAAATCATCCATAAGCGATTTAGGGATATTTCGTTATTTGCCCATCCCGATAAAAAGCCAAATGAGTCAGCGGAAGAGGCTAAAATCATCTATCAGCTTGTTGAAGAGGCCAAGGCCCATCTTTTGGCTAAGCTGATGGCCTCTTAGAGCCTGTTCAAAATCTTTTAAATAGACAATCTCTTAGCTCTTGAAGTTTATTTGTCTACAAAACGTTAGTGGCGATATCATAACCTTTAAAACTACCACAGAGCCCACAGAGTACACAGAGGGGTATTTTCTTCACTCTCTGTGTGCTCTGTGGGCTCTGTGGTAGTTTATATTTAACAATTAGAAAGATTTTGAACAGGTTCTTAAGACTTACCCTTATTCGCTTTTGCTCTTTTTGCTTTTTTTGCTCTTATATTGTCTTGTTGAAACTCGTTATCCTTACACAGGAACCTGGCTATCGTCCCATTTTCGCAATGTACGTCCACCCGGCCGTCCGGGTTTCCATTTTTATATGAAAATGTTGCCTTCATCCTCTTTTTGCCGTCCAGTCTCTTTGCAAATTGGATTGTCGCATCTCCCTCGCGCTTTCCATTTTGGTATGTGTATTTCTCGACTGTACCGTCAGAAAAATGATAGCTGGCAGGGCCACTCCTGACCCCCTCTTTGTATCTAAATTTTTCAACCGATCCATCGGGGAATTGACAAACGGCAGCGCCTTCCCTGATTCCATTTTTAAACCGGAATGTGAGCTTCTGATCTTCCTTAGGGGATGTTTCATAGGCTTCGCCTTGTTCTACCCCATTCACATAAGTAAATTTCACTATTAATCCGTCGGGAAATGTTCTCCCGGGATCCTCCTGTGTTTCCTCTCTGTACTTAAATTTCGTGAGCATACCATGAGGGGAGAAGTATACCGCGTCCCCTGCCCGTATTCCTTGTTTGAATGTATATTGGCATACGGTCCCTTCACCACTTCTTTCGATGGCATCGCCTTCCAGAAGATCATCTTTATAGGTAAACTCAGTGATCAAACTGCCAGGGCAGGTTTCTTTTGCTTTTCCTTCCCTTTTTCCGTTCAGATAGGTGAAATCGATAGTTGTGCCATCCGGAGCAATTTGTATGGCGTCTCCTTCCCGCACTCCATTTTGACATACATAACGTATTGTCGAGCCATCTGCAAGGCGCTCTTCTATGACTGCTCCCCTCTCTTTAACCGATGCATCCTCCTGTCTGGGGGCCTGAAGTGACAGCGGTTCAGTCGTTTGACCAACCGGATATGTCAGCATCGTATTAACCGGCTGCACCCCTTCATTCGTTTCTTGTCCGGCTGATTTGAGGCTATCTAATGTGTTGGCAATAGGGTGGGCCGGAAGATCCTTTATCCGTTTTGCCGAGTCTGCTAACGTGCGATAAATTTCCGAGACTTGCATCAATCTTTTTGCTTCTTCTGCTACCGCTTTAGCGGTGCTTTCAAATGCAAGCAGCTGTTCATGAGTATAGTATTCAAGAGAGCCATTAGGCAATACTCTGATGCCATCTCCTTTGCGATCTCCCTCTTCAAACATATGCAAACTCGAACCATCCGGCAGTCTTTCTTTCAGTGTCGGATGCCTTTCATTCGCTTGCATCGTCCAGCCGGTTGCCTGCAGCATCAGGTCAGTAAAACTTCTTGTCGTATTTGTATCTGCAACAAATCCTCTTTTTACACCTCTTTGCGATGTCGCCTCAGCTGACAACGAATGATTCTGGTTATTTGGAAATACTATTAAACTCATAAAAACTCCATTAATTTAATTAAAGTATACGATTATAAAAACTATTAAATAAATTGTAAAGAGGTAGAATTAATTTCTTGCATAATT
>JABDCW010000071.1 GCA_013287905.1 Chlamydiota bacterium
AAGGAAACCCCTTGGTTTAAAGAATGCTTGAGGGAGGCAGAGGAACTTCGTGATGTTTCTTTGATCTATAAACTCAGAAAAGACACAGCTGACGCTCTTCGCAAGCATGGGATTGATACGATTGAAAAATTAGCGGCGCAAGATATTGATAATCTTCCTAAAATTCCCGGGGCTTCCATTGACACTCTTAATAAAGCTAAAATCCAAGCACAATCTCTCGTCGAAAAAAGACCTATTTTCATTGGTGCTCCTGAATCGATTCAAGAAGCTCCTCTTAAGCTTTATTTTGATATTGAAGGAGTAAAATCCCTGGGTGCTTAATACTTGTTTGGATTTTGGGTTGTAGGAGATCCTGAAGGGAAGTACGCACGAGTTGGACATGTCGTACTTTCCCAAGAAGATTATGGTAAATACTTTCTCTATTTTTTGGCTGAAACTCCAGATTTGGAAGCGGTCATGTGGAATAATTTTCTAGATTGGTTGTGCTATCTTCCTCAAGAGTATAAGGTATATCACTATGCTCATTATGAAAAAACTGCTCTTAAGAAGCTTGCTGAAAAGCATAAGAGCTCAGATGAACTCCAAAGATTCCAAGACCATCTTATTGACTTGCAAAGATGCGTGGATAAATCAGTAATTTTTCCGCTATATTTTTACTCCATCAAAGATATTGCAAAGTCATCTTTTGTTAATTTCAAATGGCGTCATGCTAAAGCTGGGGGTGGACAGAGTATTTTTTGGTACGAACAGTGGTTGGAATCGAGAAATAGACAGACTCTACAGGATATTATCGATTATAACGAAGACGATGTAAGAGCTACTGAATGTTTACATCTGTGGATTAACGAAGCTGCCAAAAATCATAAATTTAAACACTGTTAAATTCCTCTTCTTTTCTCTTAACTAACTGTGAGCAATCTGTTAGTTTAAGATTGCAGTGAAAAATTTGAGATGAGGCTTGACATGCCTGAAAATACAGGAAAAATACAGGGAAGTAGCCGATTTAAAAGGGGACAATCCGGAAATCCTAAAGGCAAACCCAAGGGCGCGAAGAATAAATCGACGTTGGCTGCTGAAAGGCTTTTGGAAGGCTCATTAGATAGAATCTGCAAACGAATCGAGGAAGAAGCCTTGAATGGCAACATGCAAGCTGCAAAAATGGTTTTGGAAAGATTTCTTCCTCCCCGTAAAGACCGCTTAATCCGGCTTGATATCCCTAAGATCAAAACTTATGAAGACGTTTTGTCTGCATCGACCTTAATTATATCAGCTGTGTGCAAAGGCGAAATTTCGCCGTCCGAAGGCGAGGCACTGTCTAGAACAATCGATCTACATTCGAAAATCCTCGAAGCAAATGAGCACGAATACAGGCTGCAAGCCTTGGAATCCCTTGCTCATACAGAGAATTCAAAATGAAATCATCTCAAAAAAAGCGTTTAGATAAATTAGAAGGCTATTTTAATGCCAAATCTACCAAAAGGCGATTTGCTATAGTTAACTATGATGCTTCTTCAGGTTTTGATTCCTCAAAACTTGAGATAGATGCCGAAGTAGTACTCTTCCTCCCTGATAATGGAATGAGAATAGCCGATGAAATCGATCTATCAAATCAACCGTACCAGATTTTTTATGGATAGGGACAAAAGGGACAAAAAGGACAGAAGTCCAAAATTGCTTACTTTTGTCCTTATTGTCCCTTTTGTCCCTGATCTTTATTTTTGTATTTGGGATTTACATCAAACATAACACTTGGGGCTCCCTTAGGTGGCTTGTATGACCATTCATGAAGATAACCACGCTCTTTTAAGATATTTAAACCTGGCTGTAAGGTTGTTTTATCACACTTGCGAAATTTTCTAAGACAATCTCGATGAGAAAAGCTGTCCAAATTAAGATTGCTTATCCACTGTAGAATTTCTTTAGCAAGGTGAATGCTATCTTCCTCATAAATTAAGCTAAATACTCTAAGAGCATGCTTAGTTAGCGCATGTCCTATTTTTACAGCGCCTTGCATATCCTCAAGACAAATTTTAGCTTCCCATGGTTTTTCAAAAGCATGCCTATAAATATGTAAAAGTGCGGCAATCCGTGCAATCTGTCCACTTAACTTTCCAGCCCAGTCTGTTATATGGGACAGATAATCAACTTCAGGACCCATCAACATTTCTACGAGCTTGGAATATTCAAGCCATTTTAAATATGCTGCTGAATCAAGTTTCAATACATGCTGTGAATTTGTTTCGCCGTCATACTGATGATTTAATATTGCTGCAATGCTGGCATGATAATGACTTCTTATCGAGTCTTCCATTGGTTTTTCTTCAAGAGTGCGATGTCCGATGTTTGATGGTGGAATAACGTATAAAAAACGTCCCAGTAAGCCCCTTCCGCGAAAAGTTTTATTTTTGCATGCATTTTTGATAACTTCAGGCTGTACTGTAAGGCCTATAGTAAGGAGGGATTTTTTTAAGAAAACAGGAGGTTTTGATTTTCGATCAACCCTAATGGATCCGCCAGAATGAGCTTGCAGTAAGAGATCTATGTTCGCTCTACCATTAGAATAAAGACCACCCAAAATGTCAAAAATAGCTCCCTCATCACTTAAAATAGCCATTGCTTCATCATTTTGGGCCATCAACGTTCCTAAATGTTCGGGCGTAATATCACTGGTCCAAAGTCGAGGATATGAGGAAATAGAGTCGATTTCTTTTTCTAAAAGGATAATTTGTTTTTGATACTCGTCAAAATTTGTATTATCAATATTTTTTGCAGCAAGTCTCCGAAGCTGTTTAATTCTTTCTTCCAAGGTTTTCTGTCTACTTATTTGTGCATTCAAGACTGGTTCCAGAGCTTCTTTTCTTTGTTCTTCCCAAAAACGAATTGGTGCCATAATTTGTCCAAATACATTTGATTTTCTGGAAGCGGGTGGTAAGATTGGTAAAACCCAGAGATTAACCGTCTCTCGATATGATTTGATAATTTCTACTTCGTAGATTTTTTGAGAAACGGTCGCCACGGCAGATAGAAAAAGCATAGTCGGTAATTCGATGGGAGTTTCAGTAGACCGCGATACTTCATTTACATATCTTCGAGCAAATTCGGGGAGTGCATCTTTTGGCCATTCAGGCAATTGAACCCCCTCAAATTCATGAGGGGTGTCCCAGTCGTCTTGATTGAGGTCAGTATGAGTCATAATTACTTCCCTCTATTTGAATTTAGCCATGCAAAAAAAGCATCCTCATCAACTAGTATCCTTCCACCAGCTTTAGCAAAAAAGTTGAAACCTCCTTTTTTTAAGTTTTTGGCTCTCAATTCTCGAAGCCCTCCTACTTTAGGCCAAGGATGGTATTGATGCCATTCGGTTAATAGAATAAAACGTTTTTTCTTCTCTTCGTTCATGTTTCTGCTCCTTAATGTGAATATCACAGGCTTCTTGTTCATTCCTGTGAGTTACTGACCATTAAGGCAGAAGATAAAAGGAAGTAAAACCCTATAGAAGAGTGGATGTATTTATATGAAAAAAGCCCTGCAGAATATACTTCTAGGATATTTATGGAAGGCTTTCAAAAAGATATTTCCATCTATTTAGCTTGTTTGGAGAGATCTTTATTCCAATATTTTCTTTCAATTTCATCAAACCAAGCATGAAGATCGGGATGTTTTATTCTATATTTTTTTATAATATTCTTTGACGGACGCCCTTGACGCCTTGGTCGTTTTAAAGCATTTGAAGCTATATCACCAAATCTTTTTTCTGTAATATTAAGTTTAGAAATTATTTCCTTTACCGTTGGAAATAGCATATAGTACTTGTAGGGAGCATCAGGAAAAATATGATCAAGTATTTCAAGTTTAGCTTGAAGAATTGCAGTTATATTATTTAATTGGAAAGATTGCTTCCCTGCTGTGAGTTCATCACCCTCACTTAAAATATGCTGTTCGTGTTTTAAAAAAGCCTGATTAAGAGGCTCTGCTACTGGATGGTCTTTGGTATGTAAATATCCTGTCCAAGTTTGCAAGTTAGCAAAATAGGTATCTCCTTTTTTGATAATTCCTGGATGTGAGCTTACCTCCGCCCCATTTTTTAAAAATAAATACACTTCGTAGATATCTCTTTGAAGGCGCGATGAATTATAAGAAAGTTTAAAATCTGGATAAGGAACGTAAGCTGATACAAGAAATGCAGCCTGCATATCAGATACTTTCTCTCTATTGATATACCGTAAATAGTCTTCGTCAGTTGCGATATCAAGCACAATAATTTGATTTTCATCATAGATTGTCATGTTTGTCTCCAAAAATTTCCTGATCGAGTTCTTCGACCATTTTTGTTGTATGTTCGTACGTTAAATGGGCATATCGTTTAGTCGTTTGGAGGCTTTTATGACCTAGCGAACGACCAATTTCTAGAAGACTTCTCCCTTTTGCAGCGTGGATACTAGCATTAGAATGTCTATTATCATGAAATCTAAATCCTGTGATATTAGCCCTTTTTAAAGCTCCTTTCCAGGCTGTTTCAATGTCGTATGAATTCAGTGGATTAGAGGGCGAAGGAAATAAAAGGCTTTCTTTATAAGTGAGTTTTTCATAAATCGATGTAATCAATCGATGTGCGAGACCTTTTAACGGGACAAGTCGTGGTTCATCATTTTTCGTAATACTCAACTTAATAGTTTCGTTTGGCAAATCAATATTTTCTTTTCTCAAGTTCATAATTTCACCCCGTCTCATTCCTGTAGACAATGCCAATACAAGTATAGGGTAAAGAACAGGGCATCGACTATTCTGGGCTTCAGTTAAAAGAGCTTTTCTTTCTTCTTCCGTTAAATAACGTTGCCTTCCGGGAGCAGGTTTTGGTTTAGTTACTTTATCCATTGGATTTTCAAGAAGCCATTCCCAATCCTTGACTGCAACAGTTAAAAGATGGGAAAGTGATGTTAGATAGCGTAAAACGGTTGTGGGCGATCGCTTGTTGCCATTTTTAATAATTTCATTTTCCAAAATCACTCGTTTTTCATTGATCAAGCTCGGGCGTATTGCCGATAAAGCATAGTCCCCGAGCTCTTGGCGAAATCTTTCTAAGTGCTGCCTAACATTTTTGGCATTTCTTGGCTTTCTTGGGAGTTCTTCAGTGAAGTAACGATCTATTGCTTCAGCAAGAGTATGTTCGGAAGCTCGAACCTGAGGAAAATGGATACCCATTAGTGCATTACGTTCTTGTTCGGCGAGCCACTGCTTGGCAAACTTCTCTTCAGGAAAAGTTTTGGTTTGATCAGGATAGCCTTTCTTGCGAAAGCGTACCCGGAAAGAGAGAACTTTTTTTGAATTGATGCGAACATCAATTCCGCGAGGGAGACGTTTTTTGATTGCTTCGAGTTGCTTCATGGTGATGACCCTTTGTTTAAGATAATAAACTGGGTCAACTACTGAAACTGTGAGGAGATTTGATGCCGTTTGCGGTGGCTTAAGGTGATCATTTGGTCCACCAGTGGTCCACGGCAGTGGATTCGCCGTTTTAACCAAATCTGGTAGGTCGTTATGATCAGCCTTAGACATACCTCTCAACGGAAATTTAAAAAGTGGGGCAACTTGGACTTGAACCAAGGACCAGCGGGTTATGAGTCCGCTGCTCTAACCGACTGAGCTATTGCCCCAAAAGATAGATTCTATCAGTAGAAAGCGTTACGGATCAAGCTTTTTCTCTTGCTTGTTGTGAGGGTGGCAAAAGATATTTTAAATTTTCCTCTTTTGTTGGCGAA
>JABDCW010000072.1 GCA_013287905.1 Chlamydiota bacterium
TTCCAAAAGGGATTCTGGAGCCATGGTTAATCGTTTGCGCGCAGTGCGGATATCGGTGTAATTAGCATCGAAGATTCTTATCATTCGATTAATTTTTATGGTTTTAGTTGATCCGGGGAAATTAATTACCTCCCATATCTTTTGAATGATTTTTAAGAAATTATCAGCATGATCAATGTTGCGTGGCCGAGTTTCTGACAGCACTTGATCCGCCAACAGAGACACGGCATTAGGGGATGGAATGATTTTTTGTCGCTTTGCATTGCTTTCGCATCTTAACTGCTGTGAAAAATTTATCCCGTTATGGACTTCATATCCAGTACTGTGTATATTTGAAAAAGACATAGACACCTTAATTTATTTTTAAAATATTCTATTATAGTTTAATTAAAGTAAAAAGAAATAATAATTAAATTATTATTTATTGTCTATAGAAATATAGATATTTAAAAATAAATCATGCATGATAAAGAATCATAAAGACAGGTAAAAATGAATCCAAAAAAGCCCCCTCCATTATCTTCATTAGCGAAAACAATAGTCATTAATGGTTTATACCAGCACTACAAGGGATTTCAGTACAAGGTCCTGACTATCGCAAATCATAGCGAAACTCTGGAAGAGCTGGTCGTTTACCGTGCCCTTTATGGGGAAGAGAGGGTATGGGTGCGTCCGGTGACTATGTTTTTAGAGAATGTGATGGTCGATGGAGAATCGAAGCCCCGGTTTGGGTTAGTGCCTAACCAATAAGTTTTTATTGGTTAGCCACTAGTTAATCATCAACGGCAATCAATGGAATAGGGAGTGAGCCTGATCAGTTGTCCTAGTTGACCTTCATAAAACATTTCTCCTGAATAATAAGGCTGGATCATTGTCCCTTGGGTCATCGCAGGCAGTAAGGGGGAGCGGGCAATCTCCTGTCCGGTTTTCGCATTTCTCCACACAGCGTAATCGTTTTTGTTGTGACCGGGAATTTGCGCCCCTGGAATATCTGTACCAACGAGTACTCTTTTTTTCGATGGACCAATAAGTGCTGTGAATTCTGTTGTGGTTTGCTCTGCCTTCCACGCTATTGTCAATCCCGTAGCCGTCAATCTGATGGCTGCTATTTTTCCTGGTAGAGAGTCGCTTGCGTAAACTAAATGACTGTCGGGATCTGCTGATACAGACGCAGGTGCCCAGCTGATTGCCGGTACCCCTCCCGCTGCCGCTGTTGAAAATGCCGCAGCGACTAACGGTGGAATGGGATCACCCAGGAAGGGTTGGATAGAGAATTGCCTTAAAGCATCGGATTGGTTGATGGCAATGACGCTTAAAGCTGTTGCTGAGGGTAGGGTATTCACTTGTCCGACGATCCAATCATCCATCACAACAAATGAAGTTGCCGTCGTTTGACCGGCCAAGGTGACCGTACCCGGATTCCAGGATTGGTCTAAGCTAAAATGTCCCTGATCGATCCGGTATCGGATGACTGTGGTCGCTTCAACCAGATAGACATAAGTTATGCCATTATGTTCTGCAATTGTTGGTCTTGCAGCTACGGGAGCCGGAAGAGTGATTGAGTCGATCACGGTCATATCAGAAGGGTTTACAGAAACTAATATTGAGGGAGGAACATCGGTTGGATCGGGGCAGTCCAGCAGGGCATCCGGCCCCTGGAGGGGGCAGCCCGCTTGCCGATAAACAGATTTCATGACTAAAGTGCCATCTGGTGTCGCATTAAAGCCATTATAGGAGGTATTTTGTTGAGCGCCTCCTCCAGTGGGCAACACAAGCGTTTGGAGAGTAGTTCCTGTTACCGGATCGAGTTTCGACAGCCGATATCCATAGATCACATAGATCAAACCATTCTTGAGAATGCCCATGGAACCTGGATAATCCCATTCCCCATTAAGACTTGTGTTGATCAGTTGATTGTACCAGATCGGTTTAAGGGTAAGAGGATCGACTTTTGCCACAAATGCTCCAATAGACCCCGGTTCATCTCCATAACCGCCTCCATAGAGAAAGGCGTTTTGGGGATTTAAATAAGCCATATTATATCCGGAAGGGTACACACTTTCTGAAAAGAAAGCTTCGACCCTGTTTTTCCCATGAAAATCCCCTTCAAACTGTGCTTGTGGGAACACATGCGAGCGGCCGGAATTATAATGTTCAAATGCTGCCAGAGATGGATACCATGGGGGATTGGGTTTGTTATGGGAGTGGGAGTGCGAGGCCCATGCTGTTTGAATTAAGAATACAAACAAAATGCATAATACCCTCATGATCTTTCTCCCTCATGTTAACTTTGGTTTTTCTTCGTCTTATATTTTATTAAATCATTTTTTTGAAACGGTTTTTGTAATTCAATAAATCTTTGTAATAAAAATTGTCCCTATAGGACCCTTTCCTAATGTTATGGTAATACGTAACTGGGGCCTTGGCGCCCTGTTCAGTATGCTGTGTTTCTGACATCTCTGGCAATCGGCTAAGCAATCGATTTTGCGTTCCTGCTGCAGCTACGTATATGGCTGGGCGTGCAGGACTAACCTCAGCCACTGCCTTGCTTTCGGGAATGGCACGAGGATATAATTTAGGTTTTTCGGCAGGCTCTTTTGATGCATTCACTTCCAGATATTACAAAATTGATTGCAACCTTTGATTATTTGCTATAGAATGACTCTTTAAAAAGAGTGTACAGCATGATGGAACCGGAGTTTCTTGCCGAAAAAAGAGCAACGCTAGAGTATTGGACTCTTATTGAATTTTTTTCTCCTTATATTCTCGATAATATTCTTAAACCCAAGCAATTTTACCAAAAAATCTATTCCGATCAGCGATCAGACGAATTGCTGCCCTGGTTACATGCGCCGGTTATATCGCAAAATGATCCAACAACCCCTTTTGCTAAGGGCTATCACGTTTACTTAGGCCTTTTTAGCATGGAAGAAACAGCTGATAAGGCCCGTCACACATTTACACAAAATCCAAGTCAATGGCAATCTGTTAATTGGAGAAATTGCTCTGAAACTATGACTTGCTTTGCAAGGCTGACGCTCACAACACATGGCATCCCTTTATTCGGTACTTTCAGTCTATCGACACTTCCTTGGGCACATGGACGGCTTCTTGAAGGAAATGAACAGATAATCACAATCGAACAATATTGGAAAAGTGTGAATCGCCTTCTCCTATGCCTCGATGAAAAATTTTCAACTGATTTGCCTGTCAAACTCATGAAGGAGCCGAACAGGCAAGCGAAATATTTAGAATTCAACTCTTTAAGCAAACTTGTTCATCTATTATATGAATGGGCAGGATATAAACCGAATGATTATCCGATCGCCCTGATTGAACCCTTGCCCGGCGATCATACAGTTACAGCGAAAGACCCGCAAATTAAAACAGGGCAAGATATTCCCATTCTAAACAGTTTTTACATTCAGGATCTCGAAGCTGCACTTAAGTCGTTACACCGATTAAAGGGACAACCCATTGACCACTATCTTTGTGCTGAGCATGGCCATCGCATTTCACTCGATAGCTTTGATGGGGAAAAAAAGATCCTCGATATGGTTCAACCAAATAAAATACCTGCCGGACGCTGGCCCGATTCTCTTTTCCAAAAGCAAAGTCTGATGCAGCAATTTGCCATTAATGCAAGTTTTGATTCGCCTGCTTTTTCAGTAAATGGTCCACCAGGCACAGGAAAAACATCGCTTCTGCGAGAAATCATAGCCGGAAATATCGTGTCCCGTGCGAAAGCACTGTCACAATTTGAAACGGCTCGTAAGGCGTTTACAGGAAAACAAACACTCAATTTTGAAAATAATGACCCTGTTGTCATTAGCGAAATCGATCCGTCTATTTTGGGATTCGAAATGCTTGTCGTTTCATCAAACAACTCTGCAGTTCAACTTTTATCGCAAGATTTGCCCTTAAAATCTCAACTTAAAAGCCCATTTCAACATGCATCCTATCTCGAACCCGTCGCAACAAAGGCACTTGGATTAAAAGAAAATGAAGCCTGGGGATTGATTTCAGCCATACTTGGAAATGTGGAAAATTGCCGTCGCTTTGTCGAGAATGTATTCATTACGCCATCTCAAACAAAAGGAGAAGCACGTATATGGGAGTGGGTCGATTCTTATGAAGGGATTTCCTTTGCAGAAGCAAGGACTCGCTTCATTGATAAAATGGACCATTATCACGACCTTTTGGACAAGCTGGATCAGCTTAAATGCCTTCACGAAG
This sequence comes from Chlamydiota bacterium, assembly GCA_013287905.1. GTDB lineage: Bacteria > Chlamydiota > Chlamydiia > Chlamydiales > Parachlamydiaceae > JABDCW01. The sequence goes on from JABDCW010000072.1 coordinate 4,237, forward strand.
ATATTAACATTCATACCATTGAATCTTATTGTGAAGATGAAGTAAAGGCGCTTATTGAAATTGAAGATAAGTCCAGGTCTCTTCAGTCTGAAATTTGCGCACATGCCGATACGGAATCAGAAATAAAGGAACGACTTACTATCCTTCGTGAACTGGAGACTTTGTGGAAAATGGAAAGCTCAAATCATCTGGCAAATCCTCTTGATCGAAAAACCACAAAAGCCTGGTCGAAAAAATTTAGGGAAATCAAAACAAAACGCATTGCTGCAATAGAAGAATTACTCAACTGTAAAGCACTTTTTAAACAAGTTCGTCTACAACAATTTGAACAAGGTGAAACAGAAAGTGATTTTAGTGAAAAGTTATTAGAAAAATCTTTGCTTTTCTATTTAAATAAAAACAAATATGAAGTTCTTCAAAAGGAACATCCAACTGCCCAATTACCCTTTGATCACCAGAAACTAGATCAAATCGTTTCATACTATCAAACGTCGGAACTTAATCAGATCAGATCAGAACTATTTATTGCAGCGATGAGCCTGCATGAAGCATGGCTTGCTGAATCATTGAAAATCAATGGAGGCTTTCGTGGAAATCTCATGTCGATTGCCAATATTCTCCAAGGAAAAAATCCGACAACTGCAAATGATACGCACATGTGCTGGCAAAGCCTTTTTCTATTGATCCCTGTGATATCTTCAACTTTTGCATCGATAGGGCGTCTTTTTCGATATATTGAACCTGGAACTATTGGTTGGCTGATGATCGATGAAGCTGGTCAGGCTATTCCACAAGCAGCTGTGGGAGCTATCTGGCGCGCAAGAAGAGTTCTGTCAATAGGAGATCCCTTTCAAATTGAACCGATTTGCACTATACCGCCAGAAGTGATCGATGGCATGGCAAAGATGAAAATAAAAGATTACAATCTTGTCTGGGCTCCTTCTCAAATATCCGTACAAAATCTGATGGACCGCGGCAGTACCTTCGGAATGAAACGAACGGTCCGGGACGAAAGCTATTGGCTTGGATCTCCGCTCCGTGTCCACCGTCGCTGCCTTGAACCCATGTTTTCAATAGCCAACGCGATTGCTTATGAATCCAGCATGATCCTTGCAACCGAATTAGAGAATGATCATTCGCTACCCCCAAGCTGCTGGTGGGATGTTGGCGGCTATGTAACCGACAGACAATATGTTCCAAATCAGGGTGAGGCACTATTATATTTATTAAAAGACGCCTTGTCAGCTTTACATCATCCTGACATTTTTGTTATTTCCCCTTTTCGCGAAGTTGTCGCGCAAACTAAACAACTGCTCATCGAAAATAAACAACTGGCCGATTTTTTTAAAAATAAATTCCCTTCGACCCCATTCCCTCAATGGGTTCAACAAGCATTTGGAACTGTACACACTTTCCAGGGAAAGCAAACAACAGCTGTATTTTTTGTC
>JABDCW010000073.1 GCA_013287905.1 Chlamydiota bacterium
GCTGACTCTTGATCTTGCCCTGGGAATAGGCGGGGTGCCGCGAGGCCGGATCATCGAAATTTTCGGTCCGGAGTCGTCGGGAAAATCTACCCTTGCCCTTCATATAGTGGCAAATGCACAGAAAAATGGAGGGGTCGCGGCATACATCGATGCGGAACATGCCCTTGATCCAGGCTATGCCACCAAAATTGGCGTAAATATCGACAACTTGCTGATCTCGCAGCCGGACAATGGAGAAGAGGCGTTAAACATCGCAGAGATCCTCGCCCGTTCGAATGCCATTGACGTGATCGTCATCGACTCCGTTGCAGCGTTGGTCCCCAAATCGGAACTGGAAGGGGAAATTGGCGATTCTTTTATCGGACTTCAGGCCCGTTTAATGTCGCAGGCACTGCGCAAACTGACCGCTGCTTTAGCGCGAAGCAATACTTGTGCGATCTTTATCAACCAGATCAGAGAAAAAAATTGGCGTCATGTATGGAAGTCCCGAAACGACAACCGGCGGACGCGCGTTAAAATTTTACTCCTCGATCCGTCTTGATATTCGGCGCATTGCCGGGATCAAAGGAAGCGGGGATGCAACAGATGTCGGCAATCGGGTCAAAGTCAAAGTCGTTAAAAATAAGCTGGCCCCTCCCTTTCATATTGCGGAATTTGATATTTTATTCAATGAAGGCATTTCGCGTACAGGATCTGTCATTGATATCGCAACAGAGTACAATATCATCGATAAAAAAGGGGCGTGGTTCAGCTATAAAAATCAACGCTTAGGCCAAGGCAGGGAGGCTGTACGGGAGGAGCTCAAGAGAAACTCGAAATTGCTCGAAGAAATTGAAGGGCAGATTATCCTGCAAAGCAAGGAAAAACTGCCAAAACAGTCTCGTCAACCGTCAGAAAGTGAAGATGCGGCAGAGCTTTTGGAAGTATAAATTCAAGGTTAAGCCATGACAGGTCATTCAAAGCTCATTCCCATAGTCGTTGCTGAAGGCGATGGAATTGGTCCGGAGATTATGCAGGCAACATTGGATATTCTCAAGGCTGCACAAGCCCCATTGAGCATCAAAAAGGTGGAAATTGGCGAAAAAGCCTATGTAAAAGGATATCTGTCGGGAATCGCCCCAGATACCTGGGAAATCATCCGGTCGGGTAAAGCTCTCTTAAAGGCGCCTATTACTACTCCCCAGGGGGGAGGATTTAAAAGCTTAAACGTCATGATACGCACTACTTTGGGGCTGTACGCGAACGTACGCCCTTGCGTGTCCTACTTTCCATTTATTTTTACCAAACATCCCGCTATGGATGTGGTTATTGTGCGGGAAAATGAAGAAGACCTTTATATGGGCATTGAATATCGCGAGAGCCAAAATACTTATCATGCGTTAAAGGTCATGACCCGCCCGGGATGTGAGAAAATTATTCGTTATGCTTTTGAATATGCCCGTACGCACAAGAGAAAAAAGGTCACCTGTTTTACTAAGGACAATATTCTAAAACTTACGGATGGGCTTTTTCATAAAGTATTTGACGAAATAGCCCTCGAATATCCCGATATCGAAAATGAGCACTGGATTGTCGATATTGGCGCTGCCAAACTGGCCGACACTCCCCAATTGTTCGATGTCATCGTCATGCCTAACCTTTATGGGGACATTTTATCCGATGTCGCGGCGCAAATAGCCGGGTCGGTCGGACTCGCAGGGTCAGCCAACATAGGTGTTTATGGAGCCATGTTTGAGGCAATCCATGGATCGGCCCCCCGCCGGGCAGGACAAGATCTGGCCAATCCTTCAGGACTGCTTTTGGCTTCTGTACAGATGTTAGTCTATATCGGTCTTCCTAAAATCGCTGCGACGATCCATAATGCATGGCTAAAGACGATTGAAGACGGCATTCATACATACGATATTTATAAAGAGCATGCAAGTGTTAAAAAAGTAGGCACCAAAGAATTTACAGCAGGCGTGATTGAACGATTGGGAGAAAACCCCAAAAAATTAGGGGTCGTTTCCTATGTACAAAATCATGTAAAACATGCAGATGAAAGCACATATTCTCAGGAAAAAAAGGAACTTGCCGGCGTCGACATATTCATTGAATCTGCAGGTCCCGTCGATTGTTTGCATGACCGATTGGCAAAGATCAGCGGATCTGATCTATTGTTAACGGCAATTAGCAATCGGGGCGTCAGAGTATGGCCATCGAAGATGAAAGAGACAACATGTTCTGACAGTTGGCGCTGCCGGTTTATGGGATCTGATAAAGAAAGCCCTGCAACACACCTGCAAATCGTTCATTTATTGCAACAACTTGAGAAGCACAATATTGACTTTACACATACCGAGAACCTGTATCATTTTAATGGACGGCCTGGATATACAGTCCTTCAGGATGATCCAAAATAGGTTACGCGATGGGCGAGTTTTTCGTATGTATTATGTACTATGGCCAATGTAACAAGGTCGTCTCGACCTTGAACCAGGTCGAGACGACCTGGCTACTTTGCAAAAACTCGCTCATCGCGTTAGGTTTTAAGTTTTTATGACTATTAAGCTTAAAAAACTTTTAAAGGACATCTCATTTCAGCAGATCAAGGGATCTAAAGAAATTGATATTACTGGGGTTTGTGCAAATTCTCAGTTGGTTGCTCCAGGAAATCTTTTTATTGCAAGAAAAGGAAAAAGCGTAGATGGCGCTTTGTATATCCCCCAGGCAGTTGCCGCAGGGGCCAGTGCTGTCATAACCGATCTTTACGACCCTCTTCTCAATAAAAATGTGACGCAAATTCTTCATCCGGACCCGGGCGCTATTGAAGGACTGATCGCCGCTACCTACCATGAATTTCCAAGCGACGAATTATTTATGGTAGGGATCACAGGCACTAACGGTAAAACGACAACTGCCTTTTTAGTCAAATACCTTTTGGACAATCTGGATGGTCTTTGTGGATTGATCGGTACCATTGAATACATTATCGGGACGCACCGTTATCGCGCAACACGCACCACTCCGGACGTTTCTTCGACTCAAAAAATGTTGAGGGAAATGGTCCTGCAAAAATGCCGCCATGCCGTTATGGAAGTAACATCGCACGCTTTGGACCAACACAGGGTCGACTATGTCGATTTCGATACAGCTATCTTTACCAACCTGACATTAGACCATCTCGACTATCATCAAACAATGGAAAATTATTTTTTGGCAAAACAAAAACTGTTTCAACACTTAAATTCTGCCAAAATCAAACCAAACTCTTCTTATGCAAAAACATCGATCATCAATCTGGACACTCCCTGGTCTGAAAGGCTCCTCGGCAATTGCACGGGAAACACGTTAACTTATGGAATGCAGCCCGGTGCTGATCTGTTTGTCTCAAACGTAAAATTAAGAAGCAACGGCTCTGAAATTTCTGTTCGTTATCGAAAATCGACAAAAACGTATCAGTTTCCATTAGCCGGCAGGTTTAATGTTTATAATTGTCTTGCCGCCATGGCAGTTGCGCTGACGCGCGGGTTTACGCTCAACGACATTGCAGAGGTCCTGCAGAAGATGCCCCCCATTAATGGCCGGCTTGAGTTTGTACCCAATGCCTTAGGTTTAAAAATTTATGTCGATTTTGCCCATACTGACGATGCCTTACTAAACGTATTAGAATGTTTAAATGAATTTAAAACAGGACGGTTGATCTGCGTGTTTGGATGCGGCGGCAACCGGGATGCAAGCAAGCGCCCTAAAATGGCGCAAATTGCAGAAAGCCATGCCGATATTGTGATCATTACTTCGGATAATCCACGCGATGAACATCCCCTTTCCATCGCTGCCCAAGTCGCAGCCGGATTTAAAAATCCCCATCAACATATCCAGGAATTGGACAGATACCGGGCCATTGAAATTGCCATTGACATGGCTACAGCGGAAGATACCATTTTAATTGCAGGCAAGGGGCATGAAACCCATCAAATTTTTGGATACAAAACAATCAGTTTTGATGATCGTCTGGTCGCAACCGAAATTTGTGAAAAAAAGGTCGCGAGACAATGAAATCTAGCATGATTAGTCTTTTTTTTCTTTTTCTCGTGACAACGATGGGTTGCTCTTCCTCAAGTCCGGCTGATTTAAGTGCCAGGCCCTATATAAAAAAAAGCCCGGTCACTTCGTTTCTACCTCCAGTACAGAATAACTTTCCACCTAAAGCGGTACAAGTACCCTATATTCCCCCTATAAATTCCGGTCCCATTATTGTGATTGATCCTGGACATGGAAAGGAGGACAATGGACATTCAGAAGGCGCATTCCATGAGAAATACTTGAATCTGTCGACCTCCAAACTGTTAAATCAATATCTGACGCAATTTGGGTACCGTGTCATCATGACAAGGAAAGATGATTCATTCCCCTCTTTAGAAGATCGCTCTTCTTTAGCTAATGAAAAAAGAGCGGCAGTTTTTGTCAGCATCCATTATAACTCAGCTCCTAATGTTTCTGCTGATGGAATTGAGATCTTTTACTATCACGATAACAAGAATAATAAATCCCGTTCCTCAAAATCAAAACAACTTGCCCAATCTGTACTCGACAATGTCATTCATTTTACAAACGCAAAATCACGGGGAATTAAAAATGGAAATCACCTGGCCGTGATCCGCAATACGGATATGCCGGCAATATTAATTGAAGGCGGGTTTATGACCAATGTTTCGGAATTTGAAAAAATAAAAACACCAAGCTATCAAAAAAGTTTAGCCTTAGGTATTGCCAGGGGGATTCAGGAATACTTGCCCTTAAAGAACTAATTTCGTGCCCGTGCCTGCATGTCATTACCCATAAGTATAGATTTTAATTTAACACAAAGGCACAAAGTCACCAAGACACCAAGAGGAAAGGATCTGAGACAAAATTTCTTTGTTTCTTTGAGACTTCGTGTCTTTGTGTTGAATTTCTTATAGATTAGGAGATAGATTTGCAATTTTTAATAGCCCCAAGTTTTGCAAAAAGTCTGCTATTTATTTATGCAATCTTTCATTTCTTTTCCGGTGCGGCTTTCCTGTATTCTGAAATGCACGAGGCTTCGGCTGAAGAACTGTTTAATGCAGGATTATATGAAAAAGCGGAAGCTGCTTATCTAAAGATGTTAAGGTCCAATGAACAAGACTTAAGTCCATCATCCAATGCCTTGCTTCAATTAAGCCAGTTGTATACCATCACGCATCAATATCAAAAAATGAACGATCTTCTCAAAGAATTTACCCACCCTCAAAATGATCCGGCATTAACGTACTTTGCGGGATTGGCCTATTCCAGATTACATAAACATACGCAAGCGCTCAAAGCATTTCAGAATTATTTATCTTCAAAAGATCCATCCTATACTAACGAGGCCCATTTTGAAATTGCTTTAATTTATTTTTCAGAAAAAGAATATGCAAAGTCTCTCAACGAACTTAAGCAAATTAATCACCCTAAAACAAACCTGCAGACATTAGTCGCCATCTATTTTGCCCGTATCTATTTGCAGACAGACAGGGCGCAAGAAGCGATCCAGCTTCTGAATTCTCACGACGTAAAGGTTTCTGATAATGACTCAACCAAATTTGAGATTGCATTTTTAACCGGCGATGCGCATTTTCTTTTACGTGAATATGAAAAAGCC
>JABDCW010000074.1 GCA_013287905.1 Chlamydiota bacterium
TTAAGTGATCACATTCATGAATTTCTAAACGTTGTAGTTGGGAGAGCGATGTCAGATGCGCAAAACCCTCATCTGTCAGTTGCTTGCAAGAAGTGGCTACCAATACTTGCAAATCAGGTGAATCTTGTGCGAGTTTCTGTAAATCCTGATTCGTTGGATTATCAAATACTTTTTTGTTTTTTTGTATTTCGGGTAATTGCTCGTTGTCTTTAGGGATAGTTGGAAGGTTTTCAGTTTTTTCTTTTTCTGACGATTTTACGATTTTTTCGATTTCATTTATCTTGACTGTCCGTTTGTTTTTAAATGAAAACACTTTATCTATAATGAACAGGCATAATTTTTTAAATCGGCCGAGTGATTCTGGGGTATTAATTTTGTCCAGGCTTGACAATTTACCGGAGATTTCTTGTATTTTAGAGGAGTAAAAGAGTTGATCTTGCTTGTTTAAATTTTTTACAGATTTGTATAAAGAGTCGACGAGATGGGTAAGTTTTAATTCTTTTCCTTCAATCTTAAATCTTCTTCCGTAAAGATGGTAATCAACTTTAGCAGCTTTGAGGTGATCATCGGATAATAATTGATAGAGATTGTCAATGTTATCTGTATCGTTGATTTTAGCGCACATGGTATTACCTGAATTTTATTATTTACTTATGTCCTTAATAAAATAATAACATAAATTAAAATTAAAACAAAGATTGTTTGACTCTTATACCAGGAAGGGGGAAATTAGAACACTTTTTAAACTACAGAGAAAAAAAGGCTTTGTTGCATAAATGCTTTATTAATCTAAGTTATTTAAAATCAATTATCTACCACAGAGATCACAGAGAACGCAGAGAGGGAGTAGAAAATTAGAATGTGGCTTAAACAATGGTAAGGAGGCATGTCAATTTTTTATATATTCTCTGTGTTCTCTGTGATCTCTGTGGTAATTAATTAGTTACCAAAGACTTGTATCTATTTGGAATTATGCAACAAGGGCGAAAAAACAGGATAAGCAAGACAGGCAGGATAAATTTTTAAAAATCCTGTTTATCTTGCTTATCCTGTTATTATTTCTCGCTTCTTTGGGTAACCATGTCCTTGGTCAGGGGAGTCCCTCTTCTTCTTCGTCTTCTTGCTCTTGTTGTACAAGGCTTTCAGAATTTACATTGGCAGTTTGATCTTGATTATTAGTTCTGCAGCCAGAGCATGCACACAGCGCCATACCAACACCGCATATGCTCATGAGAGTTGAAGATGTTAATGCGGCAAGATTCCAGGAGGCTACATATATTCTATCAGTTGTCTTGAGTGAATTAAAAATAAAATAACCGAGTACACCAAAACCAGTTGCAATTGTCATTCCACTAACAGCGCATACTATTCTGGAGCTAAGTTGCATCAAGCTAAGATTACAAGGTATTTTGAAGCAGCGGCCGCACCAATTGTTTTTCTTTTGATTAGCAGGCTCGCCTTCATTAGCAGTATCAGAAGAGGGGGATCTACTTATTGGTGTATAACCCGTTAATGGTATTGGCTCTTTTTTTCATAATTGTCCCTGTTGTTACTATAGCAACGTACCGCTTATGCAAGATGCCTATTGACAGTCTCTAAGAAGCTACATAAGCAGTTTGTGTTTGTTCCTGACTATCGGTTTTGCAGCAGCAGCATCCGGACACCGCTTTAGCGCTGCAACAGCCGGCGGCGATAGCAAAAACGGCTGCGCAGAAAATGCCTGCAATTTTATAATCTGGGGTAGTTATTTGAATTGCTTCAATAATAAAATACTCTACTGCACCAAACGCAATCGCACATGCCGTGCCGCAAGCAAAGCGTCCAATCCCGGTGCGAAGTTGACTTGAGTTAAGATTACAAAGTCTTTTGCAGCAGCGGCCACGCCAATTGTATTTCTTTTGATTAGCAGATATGCCTTGAATAACGGTGTCTGAAGAGACCGATGGCTTTACTGGTTCATTTTTCTCTGATCCTATTAGTTCGTTCCTCATAATTTCCTTTATTTTCTTTGTTGGATCACAATAACGTACCGTTCATGATGATTGAGGCTGTCAGAAAATAGATGACGATACCGGTGACATCGACTAAAGTGGCTACAAGGGGGGCTGAAGCTGTGGCGGGATCAAATCCAAACTTTTTTAACAGCAATGGGAGCATAGCTCCAGTCACAGTTCCCCATAAGACAACTCCAATGAGGGAAGAAAAGATTGTTGCAGCTACGGTTAACCAATGGGGCCCATAAATATTGGAAAAAGCGCTCCAAAGAGTAATGCGCAAGAATCCAATACACCCTAAGATAGTACCCAAAAATATTCCAGAAAAAATTTCTTTTCTTATGATTTTCCACCAGTCCCGTAAAGTGATCTCTCCAACGGCTAAAGCTCGTATGATCAGGGTGGAGGCCTGTGATCCGGAGTTGCCTCCGCTTGAAATAATGAGAGGAAGAAAGAGGGCAAGAACGACAGCTTTGGCAATTTCTGCTTCAAAGAATCCCATCGCCGTTGCTGTAAACAATTCACCAAGGAAGAGGAGGACGAGCCAGCTTGCCCTTTTCTGCATCAGTTGTAAAAAGGAGGTCTGCATATAAGGGAATTCCAGGGCGGACGTACCCCCGATTTTTTGAATGTCTTCCGTTGTTTCTTTCGTCATCAGGTGCAGTATGTCGTCTACTGTCACAATGCCGATCAAAGTCCCATGGCTGTCGGTGACGGGCAAAGCTACACGGTCTTCCCGCGAAAAAACTTTAATCGCCACTTCATCGTCATCATTGACGGACAGGGAAACGAATCTGTGGTCGGCTAAATCCTTTATTTTAGATTCTAAAGGGGCAAGAAGCAGTTCTCTGATGCGGAAATCATCGATCAGTTTACCCTGGTCGTCGACGACATAGATGACATTGATCGTTTCGCTATCCTTTCCATGTTTCCTCACAAAATCTAACGCCTGGGCGACAGTCCATTCCATTTTGACAGCAAGGTAGTCAGTTGTCATCAAACGACCTACACTGTTTTTAGGATACCCGAGAAGGCTTAAGGCAATCGCACGCTCATCCGTAGGCAATAATTTTAATAAGGCGTTGATGGAAGCCTGGGGAAGTCCGTCGAAAAATGCTGTACGGTCATCGGGAGACATTTCCCTCAGAATGACGGCACTTTTTTCCGGAGGGAGGGAGTTCATAATGAACTTTTGCGCTGCAAAGCTCAAAAATTCAAAGACTTGTACAGCTATTTCCGGCGGAACCAGTTCGAACAGGGCAAGTTGGTCTTCGTTAGGGGAATGGCTGATCAGATCGGCAATTTCTGCCGGACGCAATGAATTAACTTTTGAATTTAGTGCCATATTCGCCACTCACTCAAATGGTTAAAACCTGGACTGAGTAGGACTCGAACCTACGACCACCCGCTTAGAAGGCGGGTGCTCTATCCAACTGAGCTATCAGTCCATTCGTACTTTGTACTCCAGCACAGTGTACGCGAAATTGCTTTATAGGTGCAAGGAAAAAGAGGGCTTGAGGGAAATGAATTGTATAGTTGATAGATCTTAATCTTAATCATGATCTTGATCCTAATCATGATCTTAATCCTAATCATGATCTTGATTTATAATCCCTCTCATATGAAAAACGATAGTAAAAAACCACACATTCTCATCACGAACGATGACGGCATTAACGCTAAAGGGATCAAACATCTCTGGCATTCCTTAAAAGCACATGCTCACCTGACTGTCGTTGCTCCCGCTGATGAACAATCGGCTGTGGGGTTATGCACCACATTGCGCTCTCCTTTGCGATTGGATAAACTCTTTTGGGAAGACGACTCCCACGCCATCTGGTCAGTCACCGGCACCCCGGCCGACTGCGTCAAAATGGCTCTGAATGCTATTTTGGACAAACGTCCCGACATTGTCATTTCCGGGATCAACCGGGGCGGCAATATGGGAAGAAACGTTCTTTATAGCGGTACTGTTGCAGCTTCCATAGAAAGCATTATGCAAGAAATCCCCTCTGTTGCCTTTTCCTGCTGCGATTATTTTGTCGAACCCGACTATCCAATGGCAACCAGGTATATTCCTGCAATCGTTAACTATGTGTTATCAAATCCATTGCCAAAGGGAACGCTCCTCAACGTCAATTTTCCCGAACGCCATCTTGGTTCCTATAAAGGATTGAAAATGACAAAACAGGGCAAAGACTGGTGGTTAGAAAATCCCGATAAGCGGATCCACCCCAATGAGGGCAGCACTTATTATTGGCTTGGGGGCAAGTTGCGGATCAATGACGATGACAATGAGGACGAAGATGGCACATGGCTGCGCAGGGGCTACGTTACTGCGGTCCCGGTCCGTGTGACAGACTTGACAGACCACGAACATCTCACACAGGCCCGCGACGAATTTGAAAAACACTTTCGCGAAAGTTGAGCACCCATTTATGAACTATAGTTCCTGGTCCGATGTCAGGATCAAACATAAACCGCTTAAACGGTTTTTTCGATATTCTGTTCAGCTGTTGCATATTGACACTCTCCTCCCCTCTTATTATCCTGATTATGCTGGCGATTTTGCTTAACTCCCGGGGAAAAATATTTTACATGCAGGAGCGGATCGGCCGAGGCGGCATGCCATTTCAATGCTACAAATTCAGAACGATGTATACTGATGCAGATGAACGCTTACAAGGTATTTTATCAAAAAACCCCGTCATGCGAAAAGAGTGGGAGTGTTATCGAAAGTTAAAAAACGACCCGAGAATTACCCCGATAGGGGCCATTTTGCGCCGTACATCCCTGGATGAACTTCCCCAATTCTTTAATGTCTTAAAAGGGGACTTGAGCGTTGTGGGTCCGCGCCCTGTCGTGCAGGAAGAGATCGATCGTCATTTTGGATGTAAGGCCTATAAAATTTTTTCCGTCCGCCCCGGAATTACCGGTCTTTGGCAGATTTCCGGCAGAAGCGATATCAAATATTCCACCCGTATCGCTCTTGATGAGCGTTATGTGGATATGAGCTCTCTATTGCTCGATTTAAAAATTGTCGCTTTAACAGTTCCTTCGATGATCAGCTCAAGGGGGGCTTATTAACCTGTCCCTTCATCGTAAATCGTTAAAAGTGATTTTTATTTTCTCGTTTATTCTGCTCATCATCTCCCCTGTTTTATTTCCCCCATTTACGCCTTATCGTTTTTGCACCGCTCATGGTTGTCGCCTGTTACAAAAAAACATTATTGCAATGCCTTTGCCTCGGGACTTTTTGCGGTATTCTTTTAGATCTTCTGTCGCCAAATGCACATCTGGGGATCTATCCGCTTGTTTACGGATTATCCCTGTTTTTTACCTATCAGCAACGGCATCATTTTTTTTCAGACAGCGTAAGCACACTCCCCATTTTAACATTCTATTTTTCCATTGTCTCCACATGCGTCATGGCTTTACTCCTCTATCTCGTCGAAGGGCAAAACCTTTTCTCCTGGCATTGGATAATGAATGATCTGATCATTTTGTCCATGAATACTGCAGGATTTGCCTTTTGTTGCTTTGTTCTCCCTTCGTTTTTATTGAAAAAGTCGATTTATTAACTATGCGATAGGCAAGATTGCTTCTTTGAGTAAGA
>JABDCW010000075.1:0-4329 GCA_013287905.1 Chlamydiota bacterium
ATCGACGAAAATGGCGAGGATTTAATTGACGTTAAAGGAATCGGACACGAAAGAATTCAGATGCTGCCAGATCCATCCGTGCCATTTGAAGCGGGCAATTTTAATTCCGGCTTGCCAAATGCATCAAAGATGAGGGCTGCCGTTTACATAAAGCTTCAAAAAATGATCCTTGCTTTAGATGACTTAGCAGGCGTCTTTGGATATGAACAGGGCCAAATTTGCATCAAAATATTTGAAGGGTTGCGCGATTTAGAAACGCAAAAAGTTCTTTTCGAAAGAAAATTGGCTGAGATTATGGCCTCCAACCCTACTCTAACATTAGAAATGGCAGAAAAAGAAACGGCAAAATGGGTGTCTCCCTATAAAAATAATGTGCCTGTCCATTCCACCGGAGCTGCAACAGATATTCGCTTGTGGGACAACAAAAGCGAAACCTTCTTGGATATGGGCATTTTTGGTGTGATATGGAGTAAAAATGATAACGCTCCCACCTTCTCAGAAAACATTAGCGATGAGCAGAAAAAAAATCGCCTCTATTGTTTAGTTGCGGCTGAAAAAGCAGGGCTGACAAATTATGTATACGAATTTTGGCACTTTTCTTCAGGCGACCGCTACGATGCATACTGGACAAGTCAAGATTTGGAAAAAAAAGCCTGCTATGGACCTGTACAATAAAATAAATTATTAAAAGTCTTAAGGAAAAAACTGCTAAGAGCCTGTTCAAAATCTTCCTAATTGTTAAATATAAACTACCACAGAGCCCACAGAGAACACAGAGGATGAAAAAAAGTTACCCCACCCTCTGTGGGCTCTGTGGGCTCTGTGGTAGTGGTAGTTTTACAAGTTAGGATATCGCCACGAAATTTTTTAGACAAATAAACTTCAGGAGATTGTCTATTTAAAAGATTTTGAACAGGCTCTAAGAAAAGAACTTGATTTCATCAAGAGGTATTGTTATTATACATATTTCTAAATGAGGATACTATGTTAATAAAGGCTATCTCGTATTGCAATCCATTTTCTGAAAAGTACCGGGAAGTAGCCAAAAACTATCCTAAGCTTTGTTTATCGAAGAAAATAGGCATTGCCGTTGCGACTATTTTTGCAACACTGATCACTCTGCCCATCTTTGGAATTGGGGGAACGGCTGCTTTTCGTTACCTTACTTCTCGATGTTTACCTAATAAGGCAAACCCTCAACGGCCTAACGACGCAGATTCATCAAATAACACTAATTCAGAGGATTTTCCGGGTTTATATTTAAAAAGCGAATGCATGTGTTCTTCAACAGTTAAAAAAGTCGGAACAAAGGGATCTTTTAATATTATTTTGCTCATTGACCGCACAGCTATCAATTGCCTAAAATGCACTAAAGAAAACCAAAGCAGTAATCATTCTATTTTAGTCCAGGGCCTGAACCATGAAGTTTCATACAAAGAGATGAGCATGAACAATCGTAAAGAATCGATGAAAAAAGATCAGGTAATTATTAAAGAAAACCAAAGCCAATATCCTTCTATTTTTGTCCAAAGCCTGGACTATGAAACTTTATGCCAAGAGATGAACATGAATGAGGTCAATCGTAAAGTATCGATGAAAAAAGATCAGACAGTCGTTTATCCTTTAAACGCCTGTTATGCTTATTTTGAAATAAAAATCTGAATACAAATACACTTCAATAAAAAACTGTGCATCCGCGCTCTTCGAGCTCCTGAAACCAATCAGGAATACTCAAGTGTTTATTTAATCGGACATCCAATTTTTCTAAGAGTAATAGATTTCGAATTTGGTTAGGAAGTGTTGTCAGCTGGTTATCTCTTACATCGAGGAATCTAAGGGTCTTTATATTGCCGATCGTTTCCGGAAGAGAGCGCAACCGATTGTTGCGCAAACCAAGCTCTGTCAGATTTTCCATTTCTCCTATGGTCTTTGGCAATTGTTGCAACTGATTATTTTCCAGGATTAATTTCCGCAAACGTTTAAGCTCGCCGATGCTTTTAGGCAGATGAGTCAGTTGATTGTTCATTGCGTGAAGCTCTTTGAGATGAACAAGATTTGTTATTGCGTCGGGAAATGAGATAATGTGATTGCGATACATCCTTAATTCAATCAGATGCGCTAAGCCTCCCACACAATCCGGCACTTGCGTGAAGTGATTATCTGAGATGTTTAAATATAGAAGATTCTTTAGTTCACCAAATGAATGGGGCAAATCTGAAAGCTCATTTCCGGCCAAATAAAGAAATGTTAAGTTTTCTAAGGCCCCAATAGTTTTTGGGACCTCCCGTAATTTATTGTGATTACTATCTAGGACCTCTAAATTTTTCAAATTTCCTATCTCTTCCGGAAGATGGGTCAGTTGATTGACGCTAATATTTAATCGAGAGAGCCTGTGTAAGTGAAAAAGCGATTCCGGCAAGCTCTTTAGACGATTATTATAGAGGCTTAATCTTTTGAGATGTGTAAGGTGACTGACCTGGGGAGGAATATTGTCTATATAATTACTATCAAGCCAAATCTCTTCCCATTCATTCCGGGAAAGAACTTCTTCAGGTATGGCATGCAGATGCTGATTAGTCAAATCGAGTGTATGCTTGTTCATCTTGGTGCAGCATCGTCGCATTTTGCAGCGAGAATAAAATCGCTTTCTGATAAGCCCTTGATTTTATGTGTCCATAGTTGCACTTTCACTTTTCCATAAGACAAAAGAATATCGGGATGATGCCCCTCTTGTTCGGCAATTTGACCTATTTTGTTGGTGAAATCAAGTGCATCGCGAAAATTTTTAAACAGATACTCTTTTTCCAGATGATGCTCCTCGATGACTTTCCACCTTTCCCCCAATTGCCGATACTGTTGCGTCAGCAAATCGCCTTTTAGAGGCAATGTTCCTCCCTTGCAGGGAGTACAATGTTTCTTTGAAAGGTCAACCGGATTGTCCATAAATTTGCCCCTGTATTTGAACTTGTTCACGGAGTCTATTCACCATAAATCAGGCCTTCAGCCTGAATGCTATATGTTATCTGCCTATGGCGGTGCCCTAGGTTTTTTCCCATAATAGTGTGAAGCGCATATCCAAACAACTTGAAAATTATCATCGCATGGAATAAAATTAGATGATTTTCAGTACGTTCTCCAAACTTAAAGGCATTTTACGATGAATCTGCAGATGAATCCCTCAATGAATCCCTCATGGACCAGCTATTATTTATTAAACGCGCAAAATTTAAATAAATACTGTCCCTTAGAAACCAGTGAAAAAAAAATTAGCGTAGACAGTCCAATCATAGATACTCTTGCCGCAGACCATCGATCAGACACTAAGGTAAAAGTGATCGGCAACCGAAGGGCAAAAACCATCCTGAGAATGGCTTATACAGCAAAAATTTGTTTATTTTATGCCCCTGTCGGGATGGTCATCAACGGCGGGAAGGCGCTTAAGGGTTGTTTTTTGAAAAAAAATGACGAAACTGCTACTAAAGTTAAAGCTTATAGAGATGCCTTCCGGATAGACGCAAAAGCGTTTATTTCGGGCCTGACAGGTACCTCCCTGCTGTCAGCCCCAATTGTTTTCACAGCAACTGTTTTCCTGCTCCCACAGATAACCATTGCATTTGCTGTTTCCTCCATTTTTACATCGGTGTTTAGCTTTTTTATGGGAATGCGCATGCTTGCAGGGTTAGATCCGTCAAAACGTCTTGCCTATCTGGCAAGTCAAAATGCCAAAGACAATGCTCATCTCTATTCATCCTTGGAGCTTAGGCAAAAATTGGGGTATGTTTCAATGTCAGGAGCTCCTCTACATTTGCAAAACATCGATTTTCAAGGTACACATGAAGCGTGCTTAGAGGTAAAAGCTAAAAAAAGCATGAAAATCGATACATTCATTAATCTTCTTGGGAAAAACAAACCTCTTGCGAAATTGATCAAAGGGGCAAGTAAATGCAGCAACGAAATGAATAAAATAAGGTTCTATATCAGAGTTTGGAAAGAGGCAGAAACCCTCGTAAGCGATAACCGCTTAAGTTATCTTGTGAGAATGTTTGCTTAATGGAGCATTGATAACCACGAGCTATTTTTTCTGCAATGTTTGTAGCGCTTCAAGAATCTGCCCCTCTGTGATTTCCCCTCCGCCACTCAGTTGCTTCACTTCGTTCGTTTTTGTATTGACAATGATCAGCATAGGAGTTGATCTTACTTTATATTTAGCAGCAATCTCATCATAAAAATTAAGTCCGGCTTTAATATCTTTATAGTCCAGTTCTTTTAATTTTCCTCCAACTGCCTCTACAGCCTTCTTTACTGCAGCATCATCCGGAGATTTATTTT
>JABDCW010000075.1:4339-5104 GCA_013287905.1 Chlamydiota bacterium
AAATTTATTAGAGCTGACCTATCCTTCAGATAATTAGATTTGTCATGGACCTGCAAATCGAGATTATAAGGGCTAAAATTTGTGGTTTCAGGATTTACGGCCAAATCAATAAAAAACAAACGTGCCAGCTTCTCGATGGACGGTGTCAATTTGTCGATAACAGGTTCTACTTTCCTGCAGGAAGGACAAAACCAATCGCTGATAAAGTATACTTCAATCGCACTGTTCCCATTCCCGAATGCAATTTTTTCCTTCATGTGATCCATCGCAATCAGATGTTGGTCCGGCTTTGATACCCCGGCTAATGCAATAAAAAATCCAATGAGAAAAATAGGGACGGAATTAATTACATTTCTAATTGTCTTCATGGGTTGACCTGCCTGTTGGTTATAAATAATCGAGTCTATAAAAAAAAGTCCTGCCGCTACAGCCAATGTAGCGGCGATACTTAAACATACCGGACACCACAGTCCGATTCGATATTTTTGAATCCAGATGAACATGACCTCAGATCCCAGTGACCCTACTATCATAGCAATGAGCAGCAAACGCAAAATGGGATAGGTCTTTGAAAGAATTTGAAATAAAGTAGCGATCACGAAAAAAGCCAACCCTACATAGGCAAAGGGAAAATGAAAAAGAAGATAGGACTTTGTTTCGCTACACTCATTTGTACACAAGTTCATGGAGGAAATAATTGACAATATCAAGCCAATGGCAAAAAGAACAATCAAAGCCCAATATTGAAATGGTCCCCACCACCTG
>JABDCW010000076.1 GCA_013287905.1 Chlamydiota bacterium
GAACAACGAATCATTCACGCGATTAAAATCGTGCGCACTCTTCCTGTCGTCGAACAAGAGGATCTGGAAGAATATCCAATAGCAAATACCCTGGCGCAAACGATTATCAACCTTAAATCGACACTCAATACTTTGGCTGAAGATGAACGGATGCTAAAGCTCGAGATCTCCAGAGTCGAAATTTTCGGCGATTTTTCTCCCGATGAAATGCGCGAAATTCAAAATTCAACCAAGCTTCTTTTTCAGTTTTTTTGCGCAAAACAAGGAACACATGAACACCCTTCATTGCCGGAAGAGTTGATCTATATTGGTTCAGATCATGGCCTGGACTACTTTACTGCAGTTAACAAAATTAAGGTCCAATATCCGAAAATGATCGAGATCATTATAGATAAACCATTAGGCCCGCTTAAAAAGGAATTGGCTTTAGTCCAGCATAACATACACTCAAATGAAGCACAGTTAAAAGCTTTTGCGAAATACAATACATTTCTTCACCATGCCCTGACAAAAACGATGAACGATCATCATCTGGAAAAAGCCACCAATTGCGCCGAGTTTCCTTTACAGGAGGAATTGTTTGTCGTGGAAGGTTGGGTTCCCATGCACAAGTTTGCTTTGGTTGAAAAACTCGTCCAGCAAATGCATGTATTTATAGAAGAAGTGGAGATTGAGCCAACAGAAACCATTCCGACCTATTTGGAAAATAATAAAATAGCAAAAATGGGAGAAGACCTGATCTCCATTTATGACACCCCTTCAAATAAAGACAAAGACCCTTCTGTCTGGGTCCTGTTTTTCTTTGCCCTTTTCTTTTCGATGATCATCGGGGATGGCGGGTATGGGTTGATCCTGCTCGCCATTGCCCTTTATATACGCTACAAACATTCGGCGATACAGGGAATGAAAAAAAGGGTCCTGAATCTGGTGACACTCATCAGCTTTTGCTGTATCGTATGGGGAGTTTTAACCACCTCCTTTTTTGGCATCACCATTGCTCCGGATAATCCGGTCCGCAAAGTTTCCATGATGTCGTGGCTTGCTGAAAAAAAAGCAGAGTACCATATGGCGCGGCATGATGCCGTCTATAAGGAATGGGTCAAAAAATTTCCTGCCGTCCAAAATGCCAAAAACGGGCAGGACTTTCTCACAGCGGCATCAGCTGTCAATACTCATGGAAAAGTTGCATACGAAGCGTATAACAAATTTGCCGATCAGATCATGATGGAGCTTGCTTTGCTTATTGGAATTATTCATGTGATCATTTCGATGTCCCGCTATCTCGACCGCAATTTAATCAATCTCGGATGGATCATCTTTATTATTGGCGCTTATCTTTATCTGCCAAGCTTCCTCGATACGGCGTCGATCGCCAATTTTGCTTTTGGGATTAACCAGCAGATCGCCGCGAAAAACGGCATTTACATGATGTATACGGGTATTGCTATAGCCGTTGTCGTTGCAATATTTAAACATAAGTGGCTTGGCCTCGTCGAAGCCAGCACTGTGATCCAAATTTTTGGCGATATCCTTTCTTATTTGCGTCTTTATGCATTGGGGTTGGCAGGCTCGCTTCTGACGGCGACAATGATCGATCTGGCAGCTTCGGTCCCCTTTGTTTTTGGGGTGCTTATTTTGATTTTTGGACATGCAGTGAATATTGTTCTTGGAATTATGGGCGGCGTCATCCATGGTTTGCGTCTTAACTTTCTAGAGTGGTATCACTATAGCTTTGAAGGGGGCGGCAAAATGTTTAACCCATTAAAAAAACACGAAATAGAATAAGGAGAAAGAGAATGGATATTAATATGGTCGGACCCGTGATGGTCCTTGCGATAAGTTCCATGGGCAGCTGTATTGGTTGCTATATTGCCGGCGCAGCTTCGCATGCTGTAATGAGCCGGGTTGAAGAAGGGCATGGTAAATATATCGGGATGTCGGCAGCTCCGGCTTCCCAGTCGATCTATGGCTTTATTCTCATGCTGCTCATGAGCAAAGCGATTTTGGCCGGAACTTTATCTCCGATTTCAGGCATTGCCATGGGACTTTTTTGCGGCACCGCCTTTTTGTTCTCATCGGTTTTTCAGGGTAAAGTGTGCGCAACTGGCATTCAGGCATCAGCAAAACAACCGTCCGTTTTTGGTAAATGTTTTGCAGCTGTCGGGATCATCGAATCGTTTGCTTTATTTACTTTCGTGTTTTCGATTCTCTTGCTCTAAAAGGCGATGGCGGAAAAAGGGGCATCGGGGGCATTAAGGATTTCGTGCCCGTGCCCGTGCTCCAGTGATGTGAGACAATTGCAAAAGTCTTTGGATTAAGAGCAACCGATAATAATTCAACGCAAAGGCGCAAAGACGCAAAGATAAAAATACCTACTTATCTTTGCGTCTTTGCGCCTTTGCGTTGAATATTTCGCCAACCCTGAATAATCTAAGACTTTTGCAATTGTCTCATGCCGTCCATGTTGTCGTCCATTGTCCATAAAACAAACACGGGCATGGGCACGAAATCCTACCCCATCTGGACAATTCTTGCAGGATCCAAGTGCACTTTAGTGACGCCCTCAAAACAAAGACCGTTTGTGCCCATTGCCGTATAGTTTTCTTCTGTTGTTATGTTATGGGGAACATTGTTGGTATATTCTCCCACATGATAGCCTAAAGTCACGTCAGGATCGGACGCATTGAACAATGCAACGGTCTTGCCGGGAAAAGCCTTCTTTAGGCCATGCGCCAACTGTACCACATCTTTAGGGTCATTGCGGAGGTTGCGAATTTTCTGCAAATTGGCAAGCGCCTGCACATTGCCGCTCGCTTTGGCCTGTTTTATATGCGCGTCCAAAATTTCCTGAAATTCTTCCCCCGTCTTACCCGCATAGCGGCCATCTCGAGTTTTTTGATGGTTGGGATTAATAAGGATTGATTCTAATTGATCACCTCTCGAAGCAACAGCGTCGAGAAATGCCGGCCAATATGTACCTGGATCGCCCCGCCAAACTCCCATACCGACAGCAGGGAATATAATGATGCCATTATTAACAGCCGACAGCGCTGTTTTAAAGGTCTCCTGCATAATTGACTCTCTTTTGCTTTGTACAGTTTTCTCCGCGTTAAAGCCACGAATTCCACATGCATTGATCAGCAATATCGCATCTTTGTCACCAGGCTTTCTTTCGATCATTTGTCCATCGCCATCGATAAATATGCGGTAGTCTTCCGTTTTAACGACCATCGACCCGATTTGATATAGCGTCAAAGCCTTAAAAGATTCCCATTCATCGCCCGTAAAACCATATTTTTTAGGTGCGCCATTCACATCTTTCAAAAGGGCATTGAAGGCAGGATAGTTTTTATTGTGCTCCAGCTCTTTTAATAGAAAGGGTACAGAATCATTTCCGGGTAATATCACCATCTTATCATCGAGCATAGCCTTTTTCATTGCGACATAAAAAGCCTTAGGAAGCATGGGAGAGAGATAAATTTTTTGACTATCAAGTGTCGCTTCAATTTCCTTCAGACTGATTGTATAGGTTTTATCTCCGTATACCTGGGCGAGATCTGCTACCGGGTGAGGACCTGCTACCTTACCCTTATTAGAATCGTAAACATAAATCTCCCCTTTATGGCCATGGGCAGAAAAGCTGACGATCCCTTCCGGATTTTTTTTCAAGGCAGTGTCAATCTTTTGTCTTACCTCAAATTGGGGAATAGTAATGCGAAATAATTCTCCAGATCCGGGTAAGGTAATCAGATCTTGGCCAAAAAGCGCCCGGAAAAAGAGTGTCGATGGACGAACGGTCACACCGGTTAGTACAAATGGACTAATGCCTTTAAGAGGAGTGCCTGGAAAAATGCCATAATTGCGAAATGCGGGTGCGGCAGCAATAGCAGTTTCCAAATCGGGAGGGGTTACTGCCTGACTTCCCATCGCATTTGAAGTTGATTGAATGCGATCTGCCGGCGCTCGAGCAGAATCTGGTTTTTCAACACCCTGATCTTTTGAAGAAGGGATTACACCCGATTTTCCGGCAATATCACTCATTTTAACATCTGTAGTTTTTTTATGCTTTATTGCACGAAAAATCTTTTGACTAAAGTAAGTAACGGTGCCTATCACCGGAATGAGCTTTAATGCAGCAAAGAAAAGAAGGGTCAGGTTTGCTCTCGCCGTCTTATTTTTAAAGTCAATCTGATCACAGTCCCGAATGGAAGAGGCTAAGGTAATGAGCCCTCCCACATTCGCTAACCAACCATCCCAAGTCTCTGTAGTGATTTTCATATTTTCCCCCTAATTTAACAAAATTATATCGTTTTAGTTATTCTTTTACAATCACTTACATACAATCAAAATTAATTACTCTTTTACTGTTGTCTTTTATTTCAACTCTATTCATATATAAAAATAACTGGTCAAGCTATACCGAAGGTGGTTCAAAAGTTGGCATTTTGACAAGGAGGCTGCTCAAAATTTTTCGTCTGGAGCTAAGTGACCATTGCCAATGACCAAGGCACGAGTGAAGACAAAAATTTTGATGCAAAGCCGACGCCGTCAAAAACCAATTTTTGAATCACGTTCGGTATAAACAAATCTATGAGGTGTTTATGGGTGCTTTATCAAGTTTTCCTCCATTAAGTCCGGAAAGAAGTTTCAAAACAGAAAAAGAAATTACCAAAAAAAAACGGGTTCCTAATGCACTGATCGTTCATATTTTTTCTTTTGTACCCATGCAAAATCTTTCTCAATGTTCCCGTGTCTGCAGTTTCTGGAAATTCTGTTCTTTCGATCGGACGGCACTAAAAATTATCGTTTTCAGATCAAAGAATATTCCTGTAAATACACGCCAAGAGAAAATAAAAGCTGCCTGGAAAT
>JABDCW010000077.1 GCA_013287905.1 Chlamydiota bacterium
AATCGATTAATAGAGATGAATTATACTGGGAGGTTCGAGATGAATTCGATAATCTGAAAGACTCTAAAGGTCCAGTATCAGAAGAGCCCAAATCCTCTTCGGTCAGCACATCTCCTTCCACGTCACCATCCTCCACTGCGCCTTCAACAACCCTTGCGCCTCCACCTCCAGCGCTTTCATCCTCCCCCCCTGCGCCTACACTGCCTCCTACAGGGACGCCTCCCACACCTCCATCTAAACTAGCCTCTCCTCCCCTTCCTCCGCCTCCCGCACAACCCAAACAATTAACAAACAAAGAGCTGGAAGACCTTTTAAAGGAGAATAAGACCTTAACTGATCAAAATGTCGACAACATCGATTTTAGCAAGATCAAAATGGATGAAGGAAAGTTTCAGTTGATTTTTGGTAAACCAGACTATACAGATCGACTAACTGCTGAACAGGAAAAACGCCTTAAAAACCTTAACAGTGAACAACTTACTGCTCTCATTGCGTTTTTCAAAAGGGATCATTTTAATGCTCTCACCCCGGATCAAATAGCAAAGATTAATTTTGCAGAATTACTCAGTGCAACGATGCCAGACAAAAACAAAAATTTATTCGATAATATCTTTGCGAAAAATGGGTCTTCTCCCTTGAGCGATCAGACAAAGAACCGGCTTAAGCTCCTCCATGGGGAAAACCTCAATGTTCTCGTGCCATATTTCGACCGCTGGCGTGCAGAGGCTCTTGATTTAAAGCAAATCGCTGAAATCAATTTTAAAGAAGCAATGCAGGGTGCAACTGATAAGGAAAAAACAAGTATGTTGAACGTTTTCTTTGTCGTTAGTACGCCGGGTGATACAAGCCGACAAATGAAAGACCGCCTGAACGACCTTTCTCCTGAAAACCTCAATACTCTCGCGGGATGTTTCACAAGAAACCATGCCTTTCTCATTGATCCGAGCCAAATACCCAATATCGACTTTACAAAATTAGTGGCTGGGCAATCGAATGAAAGGCAAAAGGAAATTTTTAACAACTTCTTCGGCGTTGGGGCGGAATATTCACTCCAAGAAGACAGGGCACGGTTTGGAGAGCTTCATGGAAAAGACTTACAAACATTCGTACCATTTTTCGAGAGAAGCCATATCATGGATGTCAATCTCGAACAACTACAGGAAATCGACTTCACAAAAATCGAAAGTAGGGAAGTATTCTCTTATTTCTTTGGCGGCGGGCTTATGGAGGAATTTTCAATACCTTTAATGACCCGAGCAATTGCAAACCTAGGAGCCATTCAAAATCCCGCCCATCTGATCCATCTTGCAAAATACTTCTTAGAATCACATTGGAACGCATTGTACCAAGATCAATTTGAGATACTCCAAAAAGAAAAGGATAAACTCCCTCCTAAAGTTCAACCAATGATCGAAAAGTATAAAAACAAACTACGAGGTAATAGAAATAGAAAATAACAGCCTTGTTGAGCATCTTTTGTTTATACCGAACGTGATTCAAAAATTGGTTTTTGACGGCGTCGGCTTTGCATCAAAATTTTTGTCTTCACTAGTGCCTTGCCATAGGCAATGGTCCCTCGCTCCAGACGAAAAATTTTGAGCAGCCTCCTTGTCAGAATCCCAACTTTTGAACCACCTTCGGTATACTCTGTGTCTGTATTTGGGCAAAATAGAAATGTCGTATTGCTATTTTGCCCAAATACATAAATAATATAAAAAATAATATATTGAAAAAATAATTTGATTTATATAATATAAAGATTAGCTAGGTAACCATATAATTAACTGTGAATTTCAACTCCAGTTATTATAAATTATGTAAGAACAACATAAAACCTAAGCTGCATATTCGTGTTAGTTTTAACTTGGAACTACCTTAAGTGTTACTTAAGGTATTAAAATTAAAACAAGGAGATTAATATGAAAGGCGCAGAACATCATCAAAATGAACGGAAGAAGCCGAAATTAACATTAAAAGAAAAACGTTTGAAAAAACGGGAAAAGAAATCAAAATTTAACATAGAACCACACGACATCCGCGACGTCTATAAAGAAGAATAGTCTTACAGTTATTCTGTTTCGGTCTAGATCTTTACAACCTTGGGGTTGTAAAGATCTTTTTGTTTTTATTGTCTTTTTTCTCTCTCAATCAAGATAAAGATAGAAGTTGAGTAATAATCTGAAAATTTGTATTATGTAATTAAATAAATTACCCATAAAGCTAACAATAAAATTTCCTTACCTTTAGAGAGAATATATGCGTATTAGTCATCAAGCAACTCCAGCCAAATTTCAATCAGCACTGCAGGAGTATCAAAATAAAAAATGGGAATGTAGACCAAATAAGGGGGGTATAGAAGCCAAACGCGATATTTCTACCCTCAGACAAGCCGTTTCAATCGTTTGCTTTGGCATCCTGTATGCTCTCACCTTCGGTAAAAAATTTAAAAGCGACCTCGATGAAGCTAAGAAAAAAATACAGGTGGTCCAACTCGTATGCGATGATAAACAAGCGGATATCAGAGCGATTTATGAAGAGGTGACAGGAAGTTCTGGTGACTCTAACCAGGGAACAAAGAGGACAAGACGCTCGAGAACTAAAATAAAACAATCAGAGGAAGAACAAGAAGACTTAGAGGATGCTCCTCAAAAAAGCACCTCTTCCACGCAGGGAAGAAAACAAGAACCATTGCCCGAACCATCGGAATCTCCAGTTGTACAAGAAACTCCAGTTGTATATGAATCTTTGCAGGATAAAACAGAGAGATTATTAAAAGAGGATTTACAGGCAGTCTATCCGTTGATGGATAGATTTACAATTGATGAATGGAGGCTATTTACCAACCATGTGTGCAAACTTCCAGCCGCTGATATCAATACCGTTGACTTTGTACGAATAGGGCGGAAATTGTCTATGGAAAAATTCGTTCAAATTTTTGGGGGTGATACCCGCTATCTTGGAGAAAATCAAAAAGAACGAATCAAAAATCTTAATGTGGAAAATCTCACCGAACTCTTACGTTTTTTTAATGACACACACACCTACCAGCTCACGCCCGATCAAATATCGGCAATCAACTTTAAAACAGCATTTGAAATAATTCCAGGAAGTTACCACCGTGAAAAATTCAATGATCTTTTTGATACCTTTATCAAAGACAAGGACACCAAAGCGATCCAACAGCTCGATGATGCCAACATCAAGACCCTCCAAAAATTCTTCGGGCCTCAGCATCTCGAACGTCTTACCCCCGAACAAAGGAAATGGATCGACAGGGACCAATTAGGCAATGATTACGCTAAAGAAGCGTTCGATAAACTACAAAACCCTAAAGTTCAAGAGCCTAAAGCTTCCCCACCTGATTCGCCCGTTTCGTTCCGGGCTCCAGCTTCGCCAACTCCTGTATCTGATGAATCTGATGAACCTTTTTTTACATTCAACTTTACCGCCCCACCTCCAGCCCCTTCTTCTCCTGCGCACCCTCCCCTAGCTCCTGCCAAAGAGCCTCCTGTCGAAGAAACGAGAAAAAGAGAAGAAACACCACGAACTGAATCCGTAATCAATGAAAAGATGACAGTAAGTGAATTTGAACGTATTTTTGGTTCTCGATCTTATTCCCTATCAGAGGCAAACATAAAACGTGTGCAAGCTCTTAAGGGTGAAGAGCTCAATATTGTTCTAAAATTTTTCCGCACATATCATACCAATGCTCTTCTACCAGATCAAATCCCTACTATTGACTTTAAAAAAGCCATGGAGGGACTGGAATATTATAAAAAAAGAGATTTACTTCAGTTTTTATTTGGGGATCGTCATGGTATCAGCGATTCACAAAAAGAACGCGCTCAAAAACTGAAAGGGGGGGATCTTAATATTCTCCTGGGATTGTTTGATGATAAAACTGCTGACTCCATCTCTCCAGATCAAATCCCTACTATTGACTTTAAAAAAGCCATGGAGGGACTGGAATATTCTAAAAAAAGAGATTTACTTCAGTATTTATTTGGGGATCGTCATGGTATCAGCGATTCACAAAAAGAACGCGCTCAAAAACTGAAAGGGGAGGATCTTAATATTCTCCTGGGATTGTTTGATTATAAATCTGCTGACTCCATCTCTCCAGCTCAAATCCCTACTATTGACTTTAAAAAAGTCATTGAGGGACTGGACTATTCTAAAAAAAAAGATTTATTTCGGTATTTATTTGGGGATCATAATAATGATATCAGCGAATCACAAAAAGAACGCGCTCAAAAACTGAAAGGGGAGGATCTTAATATTCTCCTGGGATTGTTTGATTATAAATCTGCTGACTCCCTCTCTCCAGATCAAATCCCTACCGTTGACTTTAAAAAAGCCATGGAGGGACTGGAATCTTATAAAAAAAGAGATTTCTTTCGGTATTTATTTGGGGATTCTGAAGGCATAAATGAGCAACAGAAAAAACGCTTTCAAGCTATTAAGGATGTCAATGTCCTTATTGATTTCACGAAATATTTTATACCGAACCATTGGAAAATACTGAATAACAAACAGTTTGAATTACTTGTACAAAATAAAAAACGGTTGAGCCCGGAAACTCAGGACGAGCTCACAGGAGCCCAAATAGAGAGAAGAACATAATTCGGAAAAAGCAGCCCGGGCGCCTTGTGGGTAGCCAGGGCGTCTTGTGGGTAGCCAGGGCGTCCTCGCCCTGCTTAGCCGTTCAAACCGTCCCTTTGGCTACATACTTAAGCAGAAGGTTTTTACCCTTCTGAGCCTTTTTTGAGCCGGCCCAATGGGCCTCTGCTCTTGTGGCATTCCTACCCAGCCCCACGCACTCCCAGCCCTTCGGACTCCGCTCGCAAGCTCGCTTCGC
>JABDCW010000078.1 GCA_013287905.1 Chlamydiota bacterium
ACAGGGATTTGCGGAGCTGTATGAGGTTCCTCTTTAGGTTTTACCCCCGATTCTAACTCGACTAACCGGTCGCATTCTGCTATTATTTCATCAATCGGAGCATAGTAAGTCATGAAATCAATTTTCGTTGTATCTTTGAAGACTTCCCATATCCGTTTTCTTTGTTTATCTTCGATATATAACTTTTTGATTCTTTCAAGAAGCTCTTTCCCATCATAAACCTCAGCCTCGATCTCCCTTTTGGCTACTGAACTTGCATTTGGCGAATGTACCTGATGAAAAATATGCATGCTCTTTTTAACGGGTTGCGCATTCAGATCATCAATTGCTTTAACAAGTTTATTTAAGTAGGCATAAGTCGGTTCAGCTTCAGCAGTACTGACGTTTTCGTTAAGTGACGGATCTATAGCTTCACTGATGTCCAATAAGCCTTTTGCATTTTCTGCTACTGCAAAGTTAATAGAGTAACCTGGGAAAAATTGTTGAGCTAACAGAAGCGTTGTGTAAATTCCATCGATTAAGGGAGGATGTCTATCTGACATGACGATGTCTAAAGTTTCTTTCGTTCCGTCCTTTGCTCTAAGGGTGGCTCTTGTCAGACAACCATATGTTGCATCATAAATGTGATGATAATCTTCAATGACATAACCGTTTTGCAGTTTTTCTTTTAATGCTTGATCCCCACTTCCAATGGCAGAATAATTTCCTCCCATATCATTTTTATCACCCGCCCAATGGGTCCGGATCAAGTTGACGTGGATCGCATTATGCTGTTGAAAAAAATCTGAATGGCCAAGATGAGTTAATCCAGTATGCAGGATCTGAGCTAATCTTGTGAACCTCTCTGTATCAGTGATATTGCGTTCTCCAGCTAATGCAATATGAATTTGTGGAGTCTGATCATTCAGGAGTGTGACATTAATGGACATATGCTATTTTCCCTAATAAAACAAAATTCTTAACGTTCTTTTTTGGGTATGGAACCCGATTCCAACTTAATTAACCGGTGACATTCCGCAATGACTTCATCAATGGGGGCATAATAGGCCATGAAATCTGTTTTAGTTGTGTTTTTAAATACTTCCCAGATTCGCTTGCGTTGTTTATTATCGATGTAATTTTTTTTTAAGTGCTCGAAAAGCTTTTTTCCGTCATAAACGGTTGCGTCTACCTCAACACCCTTATACTGTTCTACTTGGCTCTCCTGATGTTCCTTTCCTCGAAGAGCCTTTTTTTGAACAACCCGTATCCGTTTGTTGCTTCCCCTGTTGTCTTTATTTTTTAGGGCTTCATGAAGTTTCTTTAAATAGGCGAAGGTAGGTTCCCGCTCTGATGTCGTAGCGTTATCCGTGCAGGTAGCATCGACTGCCTCAACCCCCTCAAGGAGTGCTTTTCCACTATCGGTCACTGCAAATTTGATCAAATGTTTGGGGAAGAATCCTTGGGCCAGTAAAAGGGTGGCATAAATCCCGTCAATTAAAGGGGCATGTCTGTTTGCGCGTGCAACGTCTAATGTTTCTGGTTTTAGTGAACCCTTGGGTTTAAAAACGACCCTTGTTTTATGGCGACCGGTTGTTTCATCATAAATATGAGTGTAGTCGTCCACCTCATAACCACTGTCAATTTTTTCACTTAAATCTTCATCTCCGGCTCCAATAGCAGAGCTTTCATCATCATCGCTTACGCAACGCGTGCGAATATTATGGATGAAAATAGCATTTTCTTCCGGCAAATAGTCCAATGACCCAAGCGATGTTAATCCAGTGTGTAAGATTTGGGAGAGTTTTTCAAGACGGTTCCGTTCAGTGGCATTTGCATCATCACTTAAGCGAATAAGGACTTGAGGTTTAGCATCATTTGAAAGAGTAATATGAATAGACATACAACCTGTTTAAATAAAATGATAATAAAATATTAATTCCCCTAATATTATATTACCATTTTATTAATTAAGGTTGCAAGCAGTGTATTATTTATTTAATAACACATCTTTTCGGCTTAATTTGATCTGCCCCCGTTCGTTAATACCGGAAACCTTGACTTTGATCACATCGCCCTGCTTTGCATGAGTGTTCAAATCGTCAATGCGCATTAAGTCAAATTCAGAAATGTGGCATAAGCCCTCTTTGCCGGGAAGAATTTCGACAAAGGCTCCAAACGGCATGATCGATGTGATCTTTCCTTCGTAGATCCTGCCTACCTCAATATCGGCTGTCAATCCATGGATGATCGCTTTGGCTTTTTCAATTCCTTCCAGGTCTGATGAAGAAATGCTGACCAAACCGTTGTCATCGATATCGATCTGCACACCTGTCGCTTCGATAATGGCGCGGATTTGTTTGCCTCCGGGCCCAATAACAGTCGCTATTTTACTTGGCTTGATCTGTATGGTTTCAATTCTGGGTGCATATTTCGACATCTCTTTTCGATACTTCGGACAGACTTCAAGCATCTTTTCTAAAATGTGAAGGCGTCCGTCTCTGGCTTGTTTTAACGCAGCAGACATGATCTCCAGCGTAATGCCCTCAACCTTGATATCCATCTGGAATGCTGTAATTCCAAATTGATCCCCGGTAATTTTGAAATCCATATCGCCAAGAGCATCTTCAATGCCTAGAATATCGGATAAAATTGTATAGTGGTCATTTTCCAGGATTAGCCCCATCGCAATTCCGGCTACAGGACGTTTAATCGGAATACCGGCATCCATCATCGCAAGGCAACAGCCGCAAACGCTTGCCATCGATGAAGAACCATTGGACTCGGTAATATTGGATTCAAGACGAATCACATAAGGAAAGTCTGTCTGTTCTGGCAAGGCAGCCTTTAATGCGCGCTCTGCCAATTTCCCATGTCCTATTTCCCTGCGGCCGGGTGATCCGATTCGACCGACTTCTCCTACTGAAAACGGAGGGAAAAAATAGTGTAAATAAAACCGGTGGCTGTTTTCTCCGTGTAAGTCTTCAAAGCGTTGCGCCATGCTTTCGCCGCCAAGCGTGCAAACGGCAACTGACTGTGTTTCTCCCCTGGTAAATAGTGCGCTTCCATGAGTTCTGGGTAAGATGCCGGGAACAACCTCAATAGGCCTGATCATTGTCGATTTTCTGCCATCGCTTCGCAAGTTCTCTTCGACAATCATACGTCTCATTCTTCTGGATGAAACGTATTTTAATGCCGCTGCCACATCATCCGGGTTGTAGATCGATTCCTTACCCTGCGGAAGAAGGACATTATTTACTGCAATTGTTACGGCATTTTGAGCCGTCTCCCTTTTTTGTTTTTCAGGAATGCGCAGCGCTGTATCCAACAGGGGAGAGGCGATTTCGTCGACAGCATCGATGATTTCCTGGGGCAGCTGACGCAATTTCGATCTGGCTTTAGATTTGCCGATAGCAGCTTGCCATTTAAGCAAGCCTTTGCAGAATAATTTAATCGCTTCATGTCCAGCGGCAATCGCCTGCAAAACTTGTTCTTCAGTGAGAAAGTCGCAGTACCCTTCGATCATCAATACGGCATCTTCTGTACCTGCAATCATAAGATCGAGCAGTGAAGTTTCTTGTTGCTCTACGGTAGGGTTAATAATGAATTGTCCGCCTGACATGCCGACACGTACGGCTCCAATAGGTTTAAGAAGAGGGATGTCTGAAATTACAAGCGCAGCTGATACCCCGCATATGGCCAGCGGCTCTGTCGAATGGACCCCATCATAAGACCAGACATAGGAAAGGACTTGCACTTCATTGTAATATCCTTCCTCAAACATTGGACGTAAAGGACGGTCGATCAATCTCGAGATCAGGATCTCTTTTTCTGATGGTCGTCCTTGTCTTTTAATAAAACCGCTTAAGGTTTTTCCTGCAGCGGAAAAATGTTCCTGATAATCTACGCGTAAAGGGAAAAAATCTGCACCCTCTGCCGGCTCTTGTGCTGCGCAAGCGGTGCAAAGCAGCACAGTTTCCCCACATCTGATTATGACGGCGCCATTTGCCTGCCTGGCAATTTGTCCGGTTTCCAAAATGATTTCCTGATTGCCGATTATAATACTGGTAGTCTGTTTCATATTGCTTACTTATCTCCAAAAATTGATTCAAATTAATTATTTTTTTGTGCGGCCGGAAAATGGTTTGAGGAAGATTACTATATAAACGACAAAGGCAGCTTAATTAAGCTGCCTTTGTCGTTTATAATGTCGATTAACGACGTAATTTTAACTTGGTAATAAGAGATTGATACCGGCTGGTATCCGTCGAATTTAGGTAATCTAATAAACGACGACGCTGTCCAACGAGCTTTAATAGCGAAAGCCGCGTCGCATGATCTTTTGGAGCGCGTTTTAAATGGTCTGTAAGTTCCGTAATGCGTTCTGTTAAAATCGCAATTTGGACATCGGCAGACCCCGTGTCTTTTTCGTGGAGCTGGAACTTTTTTGTGATTTCTTCTTTTGTGCCTTTGTCTAGAGACATTCCTTTTCCCCCATAATTAGTAGTGCCATATCTGGCTCTTGTTTCGGTAAATTTGCTTTAGCTCCATTTTAACACAAGCGCGAATTATTATACAAGCTTTCCGTTTGGAAAAACAGCAATTAAACCTTTGTGTCCAGGATGATTTCAATTGCATCGCCTTTGGCAATCATCTTAAAAGGAATCGTAATGTTTCCCGCATGCTTTTC
>JABDCW010000079.1 GCA_013287905.1 Chlamydiota bacterium
TTCTTACCTGTGTTGGGTAAGTACATCGTGATGATGGTTCATCATATTCGTCTTCTTCAGAATCTTCACGGACACTAGGGCGTTCTATTGGGCCTGGCCCCACCTGTCTTCCCCCGTGCTGGGCTCTATCTTCGTCAAAGTTTTGTTGTTGTGTATTTTGAGGTGCTGGTTCAGGGCAGTATGGTTTAGGCTTTGCAAATATCTTTAAAAATACTTTAAGATATGCTTCAAGAGACTCCTGAGAAATAAAGACCTGACCTTTAGGATACTTCATATCTGAAAAATTATCTTCATCTGCAACAATGTCATTGAAAATTCTTAATGGATTCGTATAAAAAATTTGAAGACCTTCGTGATGTTTTTTGCGGGCGTTTTCTGGTTGGAATATCGTAACAAAAGCATGATGGAATATTGGAGGCGCTTTGTTAATCAAAGATTGCTCCTTAACCATCCCTTTTAAGCAACCCGATGAAAATTGCGAGATCTTTTTTGCGCTTGGAAGCTCTGGTTTTTCCTCTTTCTTTCCTTTGGCAGAATTTTTTTCTTTTTGTTCAACTCGTTCCTCTTCCTCTATGTCTTTTTCATCATAAAGAGCAATTTTGTTCCATTCTGTCGCTTTAAATGTGTGAATTTTATCGGAAAAATATCTGGCCAGTGTTTTTTGGGTCACTTGCCAGTCGGATCGTCCGACTATTGCCTTCACTAGATTGACAATCCGGTAGATAAGATAGGATGGGATCTTGGTAATACCCGACGGCGTTGCATAGCCATTGACGGTTTTAAGGATCATCTCCGCGTCTTTTTTTATTCCTGCCTGCTTCTTTTTCTCGAGAGCTGCCGATTCTTCCCGTTTCTTTTTGTCGAGAGCCATTTGTTCTTCGAAGCTTAGTTCTTGTTGTTTTACAGGTTTCTGAGAGTTTTGAGCTTCTTCTGCCGCTTTATTTGTTGATTTAGGATCGACATAGAGATCATTAAGATCTTGCATTAATATATTAAGCCTTTGGTTGTGTAATGTATTAAATCTCATTGCGGTTTTTCCTTTTTTTAATTTTAAAAAATTTGCTAAATTTAATTGTTTTTTTGTGATTACAAAAAGAACTGTACCATAAATTATTTCTTATATGCAATGATTTTGTTGTTTTTTAAACAAATTCTAAGGACGCACCATTTTTTGAGGCTGGACGAGTTGATCAAACTCATCCTCAGAAATGAATCGAAGCGCAAGGCATGCTTCTTTTAAAGATAACCCATGTTTGAAGGCATAATGGGCAAGTTCGGCTGCTTTATCATAGCCAATTTTTGGAGTTAAAGCTGTGACTAGCATTAATGATTGATCGACATACTCTGCGATCTTCTTGACGTTTGGTTTGATCCCGTCGATGAGCCACCTGGTGAAATGATCGCCCGCATCCGTGAGCAAATCGATTGAATGCACTATATTAAAAATAATGAGGGGTTTAAAAACATTTAATTCGAAATTTCCCATCGATCCGGCATAGGTGATCGCCGTATCGTAGCCAATCACCTGGACGGCGACCATCATGATAGCCTCGCACTGGGTTGGATTCACTTTTCCCGGCATGATCGAAGAGCCGGGTTCATTCGCCGGCAAAATCAATTCGGAAAGGCCGCATCTTGGGCCCGATCCCATCCATCTTATGTCATTGGCAATTTTTAGCAATGAACAGCAAAGCGTTTTCAAGCTTCCGCTTGTAAAAACAAGGGCATCGTGAGCCGCTAATGCTGCAAATTTATTTGGAGCGGAAACAAAGGGAAGTTTTGTTTCCAGTGCGATTCCTTTAACCATTTGTTCAGAAAATCCGGCAGGGGCATTGAGCCCGGTCCCGATGGCGGTCCCGCCGATAGCCAATTCATAAATTTTGGGAAGAGTCGATTCAATGCGTTGGATATCCTGTTCAATTTGCTCTGCATACCCCGAAAATTCCTGTCCTAATGTCATGGGAACGGCATCCATGAGATGTGTTCTGCCGATTTTGATGATATCTTTAAACTGCGCAGCTTTGTTGTTCAAGGCGGCATGCATGGCGCGCAAGACAGGCAAAAGGCGGTGGAGTACTTTTTCCGCTACGACGATATGCATGGCAGTGGGAAATACATCATTAGAGGATTGGGACCGGTTGACATCATCATTGGGATGGATGGAGAGGTTTTGTGCGCTTTGCTGGAGGCAGCGTTCATTGGCACGATTGGCAATGACCTCATTGACATTCATATTCGTCTGCGTCCCGCTTCCCGTTTGCCACACTTTCAGGGGAAAGTGGTCGTCTAGTTTCCCTTCGATGATCTCATTTGCCGCTTTGATGATCAAATCGGCTTTTTCCTTTGAAAGGCCGTGTGCGATATTGACCCTGGCAGCGATCTTTTTAATCAGCGCAATGGCATAAATGATTGATAAAGGCATAAGATCTTGCCCGATATTGAAATGGATCAAAGAGCGGGCTGTCTGTGCTCCCCAATAGCGGTCTTGCGGAACATCAATTTCCCCTAGGCTGTCACTTTCTTTTCGATTCATTTATTAAATGCTCTTCATCATTAATGGCAGTTTACCATGATTTATCAGTTTCTCATTTTCTCTTTCAAGAAGATTTTGCGAGGCGAAGACGACTGTTGCGGCTGTTTGTAATTTTGGCAAAAGCTGCCTTTCTACCGCACCGATGATCTCTTCTTTGCCCGTCTTCAGGATCCGGTTGCGGAAATCCTGCCTCATTTCTGTTGTCTTGCCTTCACATAGCCATCCATAAGCGACATCGGCGCGATTTCCCGGGGATACCGGAGTATCTAAAGTCTGTACCATTTCCAATATCGCAGATTCGATATCGGCAGCTTCAAAATCCCCGTTGTAAATAGTATGTAAAGAGCTTTCAAAAGCCTCCAGTGACGATGCAATATTTGGATCGCGATAGGAATAAAAATAAAAATTTCCGGACATCGCATTATTGACCGCTCCTCCGCCGTATGCCCCTCCCTGTTCTCTTAATTTGGTATGCAAGGTTAAATTATCGCAAAGATGGGAGACAAGGTTTAAGGCCGGAGCATCGGGGTGTGTATAAGAAACCGTATCGACCACCTGAGCGATAAATGCAATAGGGGAGGTGATGATGCAGCCATGCGAATAGGATGGAGAGATATCATAGGAAGGCTGCCACTTGCTGCGATGCTGAAACGAACATTCCTGCAAGCCATAAAACTGGTTTCTTTTCATTTGATCGTACATTTGGGAGTCGGATGTGATCACGAGATCAGGGGAACACTTGAATATCAGCGATTGAAGATACTGCAGCTTTTCGATCAGCGGATGAACAAGGGAATCGAAGTGATGGGCAATGTGTTTGATCGTCTGATAATACTCCAGTCCGTACCACTCATCGGCAATTTTTGCACTGACGCTGTGACCTTTTGCTGAAAGGCTGATCGCATATTTTAATGCATTTTGATTTAATGAACTTTCGAGGTTGGTATATTGCTTGAAAATGAGCTCTTTCAGACGCGAAACATGGGTAAAGTCTACAGTCAGGGCCATTTTCTGCATGAGTTCGCATAAATGAGGCAATTTCCGGTGCAATGCCTTGCCTCTGATGGAAAGGGAAGGATAGAAATGATGGCGGTCAGAGGCTTGAAGGTTTAGGGAGAGTGAGGCCCCAATTCCGCCGGTATTGGCCTGGATTGATTCGAGAATAGTTTCATAGGGTTTTCCATCATTTCCCATTTGCGACATGAGACTAGTCATCAAACGTAAAGCAGTAAGGTCATCTTCAGAAATTGGGGGGAGGGAATAGGTCAGATCGAGGTACCCAATTTCATTGGTAAAAGTATTGTGATGGTAGACATCCATCTGACCAATCGATTCTATTTTTAAGGGATAGAGACGTACCCCTTGCGGAACATCAAAAAGGGTGACTTTTGGCAAAATGTCAAAATCAGCCTCTTCCTGTTTTTCTTGAAATTCTGCTAACTGAGCGGCCCTTTCAATCAGATTTTGTTTCTCTTTTTCCGTTAACCTTGTTTGAATGGCTTGCAGCATAGACCTCTCTTCTGCCAGTTCTTTTGCTTCAAGGGAAGGGTCCGGTTCCATAATGATGCGCACAAAATGAGGGTTGTCGATCAGGTAGCGTTGAATGAGGGAGGGAAAATAATGAGGGTTGTTCAGATTGATCTGGCGTATCTCATCAAAAAGAGAGTGGATTTTCAGTCCGTTTTCTGCTTGCCCGCCATGTTGTTTGATCAGGGCCGACCTCATAAACAAAGAGAGTCCAAAGGGATGGGAATCTCCGGTAATTTCACTGCGATGAAATTCCAGCTGATGGATCGCATTTTCGACCGATTCCAGAGAAATTCCCTGCTCCACAATGGCTTTTAGGGTGGTAAAAATCAGTTTTTCCAGATTATCGGCTTCGGTTTGATTGCATCCTTTCAGAATAATGGCCATTGGGATTTCAGATATTTCATCTTCCAGATACG
>JABDCW010000080.1 GCA_013287905.1 Chlamydiota bacterium
GGAAGAGAGAACTTCTACTAAGTCAACGCGCTGTCTTAAGAGATTTAGAGAATCTTTTGTAAACAGAACCATATCATTAACGGAATAGGGTATCGGAAAACTCTTCTCGTTGATTTGGCCAGGAGGTATCTTTATCTAATTGAGTAGTAGGACTTTCCTTTTCAAAAGCTAAAGGATTTGGTCTATATTCATCATACCAATGCGATTGATCATCCAAATCTTCGTCAAAATCTTCGTCTTCATCGAGATGAAAACAATTTTGACACTCTGCTGATGCTGCATAGGCCTTTAAAGGAACCCCACACGAAAAACTAAATAGAGACAGTGCAAATACTATGTTCAATATCTTCATTTTTGTCATCCTTTAGTATAGCATAAGAACAATGTAATCATGGCTTAATTCGGTCTTGTTGCATAAATCAGAAATAAGGTAAGGATTTATGCAACAAGACGCTGTGCCCCTGTGTTTTAAAACTCGCCCATTGCATAAATTACTGGGCAGAAAAAATATTTTCTCGTAAATTCAAACTATGCTTTTGCGCAGTATAACTAAGATTGCTATTACTAGTCAATAGAGAGAAAATTCTTACAATGATCATAGACTTTTTTAGAAATCAAACTTTTATCTTATTTTCAGTCATTTTATTGGCCGGATGCAGCAGTGGAGATGAAAAATCGGCACCAAAGAATATGGGAATGCCGGTTAGCGTCATGACGATCGAAGCAAAAGATACTCCCATAAGCATTGAGTATATTGCGCAAACACAAAGTTCCCATCTTGTCAATATTCAGGCAAGGGTAGCCGGTTTTCTCGAAAAGCAGGTCTATACAGAAGGGGAAATGGTGAAAAGGGGGGGAAATCCTTTTTCTCATGGATGAAAAACCATTTCAGACTCAGGTGGATGCCGCGCAAGCTGCTTTGAAGAGCAGGGAGGCTGCCTTAGAAAACGCCCGGTTGAACCTGGCCCGTGTCAAACCCTTGGCTGAACAAAATGCCCTTTCGCAAAAAGATCTGGACGATGCCAACAGCGCATTTTCCACAAATGAAGCATCTGTAGAAGAAGCCAAAGCCCAATTAGCTACAGCAATGTTAAATCTGTCTTACTGTACGATCACATCGCCGATCGACGGAATTACAAGCGCCGCCCTTCAACAGGATGGTACCTACCTTAACGTTATGGACAGCAAGCTGACCACGGTCTCAGCCATAACACCAATGTGGGTGAATTTCAGTCTGTCGGATAATCAGATGCAAATGATACAGGAACAGATCAAAAAAGGACAGTTGCTCATCCCCAAAAACAGCGAACTTGTGGTAAAAGTGATTGAAAGCACTGGAAATGTATTTCCCTATTCCGGAAAAATTACTTTTACCGAACCTTATTTCAATGCAAAAACGGGAACATTCCTTATCCGCGCAAGCGTCGAAAACCCGGATGGCTTGCTAAAAGCAAACCAGTATGTGCGCTGCCGGGTCGAAGGGGCTATTCGTCCAAAGAGCATTTTAGTCCCTCAACGCGCCATACAGCAATCGGCAAAAGGTCAATTTGTGTGGGTAGTCAATAAAGAACATCTGGCAGAAATGAGGCCGATCGTCGTTGGCGACTGGCATGAGGAAAATTGGTTTGTCCTGGAAGGCTTGCAGCCAGGAGAGCAGGTGATCACTGACGGAACTATGAAGCTATATCCAGGTTCTCCTCTTAACATTACTTAAGGTACGTTTCCCATGTTTTCCGAATTTTTCATCAAACGTCCTGTTTTTACCACAGTCATCTCGTTAATTATCGTTATTGCCGGTTTCGTATCGATGAAAATGCTTCCTGTATCCCAATATCCGACAATCGCCCCGGTACAGATTCAAATTTCCGCTGTCTATCCGGGCGCAGACGCAAAAACAGTGGGGGATTCTGTCGCAGCCCCTATTGAAGCGCAGATCAATGGCGTTGAAAATATGCTATACATGACTTCGATCAGCTCAAACACAGGCCAGACGACAATTACCGTTTTCTTCGATCTCAATACAGACCCTGATATGGCCCAGGTTATGGTGCAAAACCGCGTTAATTTGGCTTTGCCTCAACTGCCCGATATCGTGCGAAGGAATGGGATCAATGTACAAAAACAATCTTCCAGCACCCTTATGATCATTGCTGTCTATAACAGAGATGGAAGATATACCCACGACTATGTGACCACTTATGCCAATGTCTACCTGTTGGATGCCATTAAAAGGGTCAAAGGGGCCGGCCAAGCACAGATTTTTGGAGTGCCTGACCAGGCGATGCGCATTTGGACAAATCCGGACAATATGGCATCGCTCGGAATTACCACTTCGGAGATCAGCCAGGCAATCGGATCGCAAAACTCTCTTTTTGGCGCCGGACAGAT
Organism: Chlamydiota bacterium; assembly: GCA_013287905.1. Classification (GTDB taxonomy): domain Bacteria; phylum Chlamydiota; class Chlamydiia; order Chlamydiales; family Parachlamydiaceae; genus JABDCW01. The sequence continues at coordinate 2,389 of JABDCW010000080.1, forward strand.
CGGACAAGAGCCAAGCAGCAAGCAAACACAATTGACTTTTCCCGTTGTTACCCAACATCCATTCACTCAACCCTCGGAATATGAAGATATTATTTTGAAGGCCGACCCCGAAGGAAGCGCCATTGTCCGCGTCAAAGACGTTGCAAGAGCCGAGGTGGGGCGAAAACAATATATCGACCACAATATTTTTAATGGGATGGCTACCACCCCCATTATCGTTTATCAGCAAGCCGGCGCGAACGCATTGGATGTTTCCACGGCTGTCCGGCAAACACTGGAAGAAATGAAAAATACAATGCCAGGCGGCATTGAATATTCCATTGCCCTGGATACAACCGATTTTGTCCGTTTATCTATCCGGGAAGTTTTGCATACATTGATCGAGGCTGTCATTCTGGTGATCATTGTAGTGTACCTATTCCTTCAAAACGTTCGTGCAACCATTATCTGCACAACAGCCATTTTCGTTTCCCTGATCGGTGCACTAACGGGAATGCTGGCGTTCCATTTCTCCATAAACTTGTTGACATTATTCGGCATCGTGCTAGCCATTGGAATGGTCGTCGACGATGCGATTGTTGTCGTTGAAAACGTGGAAAGAAATTTAGAAAAGAAAGGAGTTTCCGCACAGGAAGCCGCCATTTTAGCAATGAAAGAAGTTTCAGGCCCCGTTGTAGCAGTTGTTTTAAGTCTATGCGCCGTATTTATTCCGGCGGCCTTTCTTTCCGGGACAACAGGGCAGCTGTATAAGCAATTTGCCATCACCATTGTCATTTCCGTGGTTATTTCCGGCATTGTCGCTCTTACGCTCACTCCGGCTATGTGTGGAATGATGTTAAAGCATCATACCCTTGCGCAAAAAGGATTTTTCGGCAGCTTTAATCGCTTGTTTGCCAAAATGACAACCAAATATGGACGCATCGTCATTTTTGTTATTAAAAGAATGGCCATCACATTGCCGGTCTTCTTTCTTATGTTCTTAGGGATTGTCTATCTGTTTAAAGCCCTTCCAACAAGTTTTGTCCCCAATGAAGACTTAGGCTATGTACTCGCCCAGGTAATCATGCCCGATTCGACCAGTCTGGAGCGCACAATAAAGACAACAACTGAAATCGATCGCTATTTTGCAGATAATCCCGCCTGTGAAAACAGGACGATAGTCAATGGCTTTAGTTTAATCGATGGCCAATATCAATCCAATATGGCCACTTTCTTTGTCACTTTAAAAGATTTCAAGGAAAGATATGCTTCGATAGCAAGATCGATGAAAGAAAGCCCGAAAGCCATTCTCGAAGGGCTTGTACGCTTTGCCTTCAATTTGCAAACGGGAATTGTCATTCCCATCGCCCCTCCTCCTATCCCAGGCATTGGCAAATCGTCTGGCTTTGAATTTTGGATCCAGGATATGGGAGCTGGCGAGCCGGCAGAACTTTATGAAATCACACAAAATTTTATTGCGGAAACAAAAAAAAGACCGGAATTAGCGGGCGTCAATTCGACTTTTAAATCCTCATCCTTGCAACTAAAGGCAGATGTTAACCGCGATCTGGCCGTCTTGCTTGGGTGCCCAGTCAGTGACGTCTATAACACCTTGCAAGCTCAATTCGGGTCGATCCAGGTCAGTCAGTATGAACAGTACTCCAGAGTATGGAATGTGATCCTGCAATCCGATGCGCAATTTCGCGAAGAACCGAACGACATCACGAGGCTTTATACGAAATCCAACCATAATCAGATGATCCCTCTTTCCACCATGGTCAATTTGCACTACGTAATGGGGCCTTCGCTCGTCCCTCATTTTAATGGTTTTCCCTCTTTCTCAATTCGACGGCAAATTCGACGATCAGGATCGCATTTTTTGCGGCAAGGCCGACTAAGACAAGAAGCCCAATTTGAAAATAGACATCATTTTCAAGAC
>JABDCW010000081.1 GCA_013287905.1 Chlamydiota bacterium
AGCCTCATTTCTGGCAGGAATTGGTACAATGGCTGTTTGTATCGTCCCTGTTTTTTTTGGTTCGTTGGCCAACATCCAGGGAATAGAAGTGCCGCAAGGAGGCAGCGTATTGATGGCCGCTATCGAAAAAACCACCAATCCTTGGATGAGCGCATTGGTTGGCTGTGCGGTACTGGCTGCAATCATCTCGACAGCCACCTCCCTCATCAACGCCATCAGTTCCAATCTGGCCAGTGATTTTACCTTATTCTTAAAGAACGTAAATCCAATGAGCGCTCTCAAAGGGTTGACCTGCACAATCTCCATTGGAGCCATATTCTTTGCCTTTTATTTCGATAATATAGTCGATTTGCTCATTCAAAGCTATGAGCTGTCTGTTGTCTCTCTTTTTATCCCTATTGTCATTGCTATATTTAATAAAAAAGGCAATTTTATTTCGGCTCTTCTGTCAATCATTTTCGGGATGATCGGCTTTTGTTTGTTCCGGGTCTATCCCATTGCCTTCCCGAGGGAAATTGCGGGCATTATGTTATCTCTGCTCGGATATGGGTGCGGGGAAGTTATTGTTCTGTACCGCGCCAGAGCATTAATAAAAACTTAATTATTTTTTTTAAATTATGAGTATATGAACAAAACTTCAGCATTTTATTTGACTTCAATTTTTGTTAAAATATAATGTCTGGCGTAAGGTAGGCTTAAATATTGTAAATTTAAATCTTTCCTTATAGAAAATTAAACACTAAACTTTAGGTAATTTTATGACAATGACTGTCAGCCTTTTCCAAGCATTGTGTTCCAAAACTATGACTCCAGAGCAACAATCAGCTCTAAAAGCGACATTTAAAGCAAATGTACTTAGCGAATTCACGATTGGATCATTCTCTTTCAAGTTTTCCCATGCAAAACTGGCAACTAATGAGGTTTATTTCAAGGTTCGTGATAACGGTACTGGTGATTGTGGCGAAACAACATTTAAAATAAATCTTAGCGATCCAAGGCTGCCTGTCACTCAAGTGATCAAAAAAATAGAACTTAAAAGAGCAGCAGCCGCAACAGGAGCACTCTTCGTTCAATTGTCAGGAGAAGCTAAACCAGAAGGTGCCGATCAACAAAGAATCTATAAAGAAGCCGCTGAATTTGCCTTTATGACCTCCTGGTCAAGAGAGGATTTCGAAAAACTCACGGAATACAGCAAACAAGTAATTGCAGGTTTACTGCTCCAGGCAACGACAGACCCAATGATGCAGGCAGCGATTCTCGACCATGGTTTCGAAACAATGCTTTCTGTCCTGGCTCTTAAAGAATACTTAACACATTACAGAAACCAAGTCTTGATCAATGCTGGAGTTACAGCAAAAAATACTGCTGTGATGGGTGGCGGACAGGGATCAACGAACTGTTCCTATCTCCCTAAGCAGCCAGATGAGGAACTGGGAGGCAAATGGGTAGGAGAGTGTCTAAAAAAAGGATTCAATCTCGAGAAAAGCACAAAAGCTTTGACAGCCAAACTTAAAAGGGATATGGCTGCTCCAAGAGAAATGGTTGACAAAGAATTTGTTTCAATCGAAGGAATTGTCGCCAACACAATGATGAAAGATGAGATGTTGACAGCATTAGGCATAACCCAAGACCAAAAAAAATTATGGGAAACCGCCGAAATCCTGCATCCTATGTCTCAAATCATAAATGTGATGGAAGCTCATGTCGCCAAATGCGATAAAGAAGCAGACAAGCTTATTGCAAAAACTTTGCAAAATCCAGAAGCAAGACAGGCACTCTTTAAACAGGAGGACCTGGAAGGGAAAAGCAAAGAAGGCGAAGCTCCAACCTTTGTTCTTACACCAGCACATCATGCAAAATTAAGAAAGCATATAGAAGGCCTTAAAAAAGGAATGGAGAAAGAACAAGAATCTATTGCTGCAATTAAAAAATCATGGGACTTTATGGGTGATGCGTCTCTCCTTGAAGAACACATAGACGCCACACATCCAAACACTGCACAATATAATAAGATATTTAAAGATGCAGCTAAGGCTTATGAAATGCTCGATAAAGCAGATCTTTGGGCCGTTGGTTTGGCAAACTTTAAAGCATATAAGGACTTATATGGAGATAACGTCCAGTGCTTTACTGTAAAAGAGCCTCTTACTCTTTGCGAAAACGGAGTGAAGACCAAAGAGCAATTCAAATCCAACCCATCCACCGGGCTTGCTATTGTATATCGCAATGCACTTGAGGCTTCCTATGTAAATTGTATGGTATGTGACTCAATTGGTATGCATAATATGATATGTTTAAATGAAGTATTTGCAAAGGTAGAAGCAGCGGCTTAAGACACATAAACAGTTTAGAAAAAAGATAATAGATCAAGGGCGCCAGTCATTTTTGGCGCCCTTTTGACTTCAATTTTTTGTTAAAATATAACATCCGGAATAAGATAACATTAATATCGTAAAATCTTTCCCTATAGAAAATTAACCAATAAATTTAGGTATGATAATGATTACAGGCTATTTAGACCGTGCCCAAATTGCCAATGTTATGGCGCTAAATTCGGGAACTATCACAGAAAAACACAAAATCACTCTAACATGGGGGTTTAAAGCAAGCAAATTAGCAAAAGTAACCATAGGAGCTGATGAACACAGCATCTATAACCAAACCTTTAAAATTGCCTTTGCAACCTCCTGGGCTAAAGAGATGTTCGAAAAACTATCAAAGTACAATAGACAAATGATCGAAGGTTTACAGCTTAGGGCAACAGAAGATCCTATGGTGCAAGAAGCGATTCTCACTCAAGATTTCGAAACAGGTCTTTGTGTCTTGGCTCTTAGAGAATACTTAACACATTACAGAAACCAAGTGTTGATAGATGCTGGAGTTACCGCACAAAATACTGCTTTAATGGGCGGCACACGAGAATCAACGAACTGCTCTTATCTTCCAATACAACGAAATGGAAAAGTGGGAGGCAGATGGGTAGAATCGCTTCTAAAAAAAGGATTCAATCTGCAACAATGCACAAACGCCTTGCGATGCCAACTTTCAAGCGGCCATGCTTCTGGAAAATTGACAAATAAAAAATTTATTTTTATCGAAGGGATTGTTGCCAACACAATGATGGAAGAGGAAATGTTAGAAGCATTAGACATATCCAAAGACCAGAAAAAATTATGGGAAACTGGCGAAATCTTGCGACCTATGTCTCAAATCACAGCAGTAATGGAAGCACATGTCGCCAAATGCGATAAAGAAGCAAGTGAACTTATTGCACAAACTCTGCAAAATCCAGAAGCAAGACAGTTAGCGTTTACACCAGAAGACTTTGAAGGAAAAGGCAAAGAAGACGAAGACCCAACTTTCGATCTCAAACCAGAGCATCATGCAAAATTAAGAAAATATATAGAAGACCTTAAAAAAGGGATGGAAAAAGAGGAAGGACCGATTAGTGCTTTTAGAAAATCATGGGGCTTTGTTGACAGAGACGGCGAGAAAATTCTTGAACAGTTTATAGAGGACTCATGTCCATGCACTGCACGATATAAGATGTTTAAAGATGCAGCTAAAGCTTATGAATTGCTCGATAAAGCATATCTTTGGGCCGTTGGTTTAGCAAACTTTAAAATAACAGACACTATACAATATAGGGCGTATTATGCAGGCGAGGTCGAGTGCTTTACTGTAAAAGAGCCTCTTACTCTTTGCGAAAATGGAGTGAAGACTAAAGAACAATTTAAATCCAACTTATCCACTGGATTTACTCTTCTCTATCGCGATGCACTTAAGGATTCCTTTGATCAATGCAAAGCATGCTGGTCAATTGGTATGCATAATATGAAATGTTTAAATGAAGCATTTGCAAAGGTAAACGCAGCAGCTTAAGACTAAGAAATCATTTAGAGAAAAGATAATAGATCAAGGGCGCCAATCATTTTTGGCGCCCTTTTCTTTTGATTATCCATTGCTTAACTCCGCTTCAATTTCTTCGATTGTTGGTAGACTGCTTGCAAGCTCTTTTGGAATGCTTTTTTTGATAGCTACCACATAATCAGATACCCCGATTGGTTTATTAACGTCCTGTAGGGCAATTTCGACCTGCAATTTTGATTTGCTC
>JABDCW010000082.1 GCA_013287905.1 Chlamydiota bacterium
ATGTTATCTGCTGGCATGCGCATGCGCAGGTTCCAGATCTGAAAGATGTTTTGCGATTTTGCTTGTCATTTGAAACATGTCAATTGTGTTATGAGAACCCAAAACAGCCGATAGTTTTTCATCGGGCTTAATGTTGCGTTTGTTGTCAGTAGCTTGAAGTTTATGTTGCTTGATATATGCCCAAAGTTTTTTCGTTACTTCGGTTCTTGCCATTGGACCTTTGCCGACAATCGCCGCTAATTTGTCACTTACTTGCACAGGTTTCATAAAAGCTGAATTTTTTTTGCCTGAGGTCATGGATTTCTCCTTGTATAATTGTTGTATAAAAACTGCTAAAATTTTGCGGCTAAAAATACGTTAATTCACCATATGGCATGTTGTGTACGCTTTTTAGCCATGTGCAGCATATACTGTATGCTGATATTTGGAGGTTAAAAAATAGGAAATTACGCAAATTTAAATTTTTTATAGCCCCATATAGTCACATCTAGTATTGTATCCTGTTTTAACTCTGTTGAATATTATAGTCAAAGCAAATTTCTGCAATTGTGTAAACTTTAGCCATTTTTACATCCCATGCAGTTTGTTATGAAATGCTTAGACATAATCCAAATGGAAATTGTACATTGGAATGAAGAGGTAACAAATGTCAGAACAATTCATTTTCTTACAGGCTTTATGTGAAGAAATAAAGCAAATCAGCGATTGGAATGAAAAGATAAATGCTCTGAAGCGTTACCGGGTCCTTGTGGACCATACATCGCTTGAGTTGCTGGATCATTACTCAAAATGCAGCCCGCAAGAGAAATATGCCATTTTGTCCGTTTTTGCCATTGGCCAGGCCCCCATAGTGTTTCAAGATATCCATTTGGTACAAAACATCAATCAATCTCTTCAAGAGCTTACCGGCCGCTTAGTCGATATCGAGAAATTTTATGATTTTATGGGAGGGATTATCGGCTATCATCTCATGGTCCTTACGTTGATCCAGGCTTCAAAAGAGCCCCTTAGTAAAATAGATCTGGCACAACATAAGACCCCGGAAGGACCGGACCTTTCGTCAGATACCCCGGAAACAAGAAGGATGGTGCGATGGGGGATTGAATCTTTGGGGTTGATGTCCGAAGTCTATCCGATTGGAGGTGCAGGCGATCGTTTAGGACTTGTCGATGAGGTCAGCGGTCAGGCTTTGCCAGCCGCAGAGCTTGTATTTTGCGGGTGGACCCTTTTAGAATGGCTGATCCGGGATTTACAGGGGAGGGAATTCCTTTACCACCAACTTTTTGGCAAACAATTGCATACTCCGGTCCTCATGATGACCTCTCAAGAAAAAAACAATCGCCAACATATAGAGCGTTTATTGGAGAAACACCAGTGGTTTCATCGCCATAAGGCTAATTTTACAATTTTTGAACAGATCCGGGTCCCTGCATTGACGATGGAAGGAAACTGGGCGATGGGAGGGCCTTTACAGCCTATATTGAAACCGGGAGGACATGGTGCTATTTGGAAAGCAGCCGCTGATGCAGGAGTTTTTGATCGTTTAAAAAAATCGAGCCATCAAAAGATGTTAGTGAGACAAATTAATAACCCTATTGCGGGAATTGATAAGGGGTTGCTGGCATTGATCGGGATCGGATGTCATGAAAATAAGGCTTTTGGATTTGCTTCGTGCGAACGGTTGGTCAATGCCCCGGAGGGAATGAATGTTCTTAGAGAAAAAATAAACAGACAAAAGAATGCAGGCAGGGAAGAGGTCAATTACGGCTACTGCATCACGAATATCGAATACACCGATTTTAAAGCCTATGGGATTGAAGATGCGCCAAAAGAGCCTGGCTGTCCCTATTCGCAATACCCTGCCAACACCAATATCTTATTTGTCGATCTGCCTTCTTTAGAATCAGCCTTGCAATTATGTCAGCTGCCTGGGTTATTGATCAATATGAAGAGCCAATTTCCCTGCTATATAGGGGAAACCCGGGTTGAATTACAGCCGATAGCCCGTTTGGAATCATCGATGCAAAATATTGCAGATTATATTGTCGATGAATTTCCAAAAGCTTTGTCTTGCGGTCAATTTGATCGCTTGCGCACATTTTTAACCTATAATGAACGCAAAAAAAACGCTTTCCGTTGTAAAGCAGTTATACGATAAGGATAAATCGATGTTGTTGACTCCGGAAGGCTGCTTTTATGAGCTGATGCAAAATTATCTCGATTTATTCTGGGAATGCGGAATAGAAACCAGCGGCAGGCAAGAGGAGAGTGATTATTTGCTCAATGGTCCTGATTTCGTGGCTCTTTTTCATCCGGCTTTGGGGGGACTGTATTCTATTATTCGGCAAAAAATACGCAAAGGGCGCATTGCTCTCGGATCTGAATGGATTTTAGAAATTGCAGAAGTGGAAATTGTCAATTTGGACCTTGCGGGAAGTTTGCTTGTGCAGGCAGATTCTGTTACGGGAGACAAAGGAATTTACGATACGATGAGAGCTGGAAAATGTACGCTCATCGATGTAAAAATTATAAACGCCGGAGTGAAACATTTAGGCGTGCATGATGTATGGCGGCGTAAAGTAGAGAGACTGGAGGCTGTGTCGATCGTGCTGCACGGCAATGGAGAATTTTTCGCCGAAAATGTCGTTCTTTCTGGAAATTGGAACTTTGAAGTGCATGATGGCGAGCGATTGGTCGTCTCCATGGAGAATGGCCGGATCACCTCCCGGACAGAAAAAATCGATACGCCCACCTGGAGATGGAATTACTCTTTTGATGCTTCAGATCGCATTGTACTGAAGAAAATTTGAAGAATATATATACCTTGGGACAAGGAATTGTTTTCGTGCCCGTGAGCGTGCCCGTGCCCTTGCCCGAATTTATTAATCATTTCGAATTTCATTTCTTTCTTCAAATTGGAGGATAAAGAATGCGGAAAAGATAAATAGATGCGGGCATGGGCACGGGCACGCTCACGGGCACGAGAACAATTCTTTTTTCACAATATAAAACACAAACAACTTTTGAAAGTTGTTTGTGTAAACAGTCAAATTAACGACCAAATAAAAAGCCCCATGAGAAGGAAAACGAATTGCGCGGCATAGCAACAGGTCTTGTATAAACCTGTTCTACATATGTTGTCGGAATGACCGCAGTTGCATAAACCGGTTGTGCAACTACCGGGTACGCCGCAGGATAGTATACAACCGGTTGCATGACAACTGGTTGTGGCTGCATGATCACTGGTTGCCGGACAACAGTTCTCTGGACAATTTGCGGTTGCGGTGCAAAGTGGTTGAATTGGAATTGGACACGCGAGCGGTTGCAATGTCTTGCCTCTACCACGGGGCATTGAATAAATAGTACACAAATAATCAATGCAAAAATTGAAAAGAAATAATTCTTATTCATAAAAAACCTCACGAAAACTCAACTTTAAAATATATGCTTATAGTTAAATAACTATGCAGTCAATTATATTTATATGTTTATTTTTTTGCAAATTATTTTAGTGAATTTGTGTTGCTTGTATATAGCAATTTTTTTGATAAAAATGACTTTGAATGATTTTTGTGAAAAAGGTGTTGCATTAAAGATGGCAACTTTAGTATATTCTAGTCATTCTCTCCAAATCGCTTACGAAACGGGTAGAGAAAAGCGTAGCCAAACGAGCTTCGCAAATGCAGTTTTGACAGTGATAAAAAGACAATGTGCAAACAAGATAGAGCTTGTGCGATGTCGGTCTGAAAAGACCAGACACGCAATTTTTTTAGAATTGAAGCCAATTCCATTGTGAATTTTCCAGGGAGATTTGGGAAGTTTTTGAATGAGTTTGCCC
>JABDCW010000083.1:0-231 GCA_013287905.1 Chlamydiota bacterium
TCAATAGCAATACATCTTTTGGGATCGATAGGTTTATTTATCACCTCTGCCATTTTTTCAAAACCGCAAAGGTAGGGGGCAGGATCGGGTTTTCTGCCAATATAGTCTTCTTTAAATAAGATCACCTGCATAAAAGGGGAAATTTTCTTGGCATCAAGAACAGGTTTAGCGGAATTTTTACGGGTTTATATTTAAAAGCGAATGCATGTGTTCTTCAACAGTTAAAAAAGT
>JABDCW010000083.1:241-3559 GCA_013287905.1 Chlamydiota bacterium
TTTGTGATGATGCCTTGAGGTACTCTTAAGCTTTTTATCAGGAGAAAAAGTTCCATCACTCCCGGGCGCATTTCTAAATCGATCATATGCTGTTGAAATTCACGGTCCACTTCCTCGAGATATTCCTTTTCGGGGACCTGTAAATCCAGTTCCTTTCTCATCCATTCCCAATTCTGGCTGCCATTGTTCTCATACACTCTTTGCCGGTATGAGTCATGGAGTGGAATGCCGAGTCTTGCAAGGACCGTCTGGTGCTTTTTCCAGTGGGCATCTGCAGTGGCAAGAATGGTATTGTCATAATCCCAAAAAACAGCTTGAATCGACATGACTTTAGGCCTCAAATATGTAAAGAAGATAAGTGTATCGAGGCTAGTATATAAGCATAATTCAATAAAAATCAAGTAAATTTACCCTGTGTATTTGTTAACGTATTAAACTTTTTAGTTAATGCCTTTGCACATATTTTTAAAATGGGCTAGACTGCAACGATAAATACATTCATAAACTAAAGGCCCTTACATTAACATTCACCTAACTTCTGTAGCGTTGAAACTTGAAAAGGATGGGTTAGCCTTCCGCCTTATTTAATAAAGATCCAGTATATCACGCAGGTGTAGATGGGGTGTGAACAAAACCATAGGTAAAGAAAGTAGCTATGTCATCTCGACGAAGGTTTTCAAGGCCAAAGTTTTGTTTACACCCGTGTGGATGCAGTAGAAAATTATTGCCAATATAGGGTGCAATTAAAAGTGAAGATTGACAATTTTGCCTGCATCCACAGGATCGCTCAATAAAGAATTACACAGAGAAGACTGAGGCGCTGAGTACACTGAGTTCTTTTTTTTGCTAATGGCAAAAAAAAGAAAGCTCTTAATGTTTTAGCATCCGCTAAAACAATAAAGTTATTATGTTATTCTCAGTGTACTTAAGCGTCTTAAGTCTCCTCTGTGTAATCCTTATTTTCAGAGAATTGGAAACAACAATGAGGTGGTCAAACTACACTTTTAATTACACCCGCCAATATATATTATGCATTTTTTCTCTTGTAAAAAACTATGGCTTACTGTTATACTGTGCGAAAGGGGATCTTAGATTTTATTTATGAATAATAGCCAAGACAGCTTATATCATTCTCTGCGTGGAGCTTGCGGGCACTTCAGCCTTGCGCTCCTGCCATCCCTCTTTGTCGTCTCTGCTTCTGTCGTCGTGCGCTAGGCGCACATATCATTTCATTTTTCTATACATTTTTAATTTTTAACAAAACTGAAAAAAAAATTAGAGCTCAATGTTCTGATTCACCATTAATTATATACACAAATTTACGACAGAAAAGGTGTACACATGATAAAAAAAATATGTAAATCGCAATCGTTAGCTATTGGCCTTGCAATGTTCGCGATGTTTTTTGGAGCGGGCAATGTCATTTTTCCATTAGCGCTTGGCCAATACGCGGGAGATAAAAATTTCTTTGCCATGCTCGGGTTAATCCTGACAGCTGCCATAATGCCGATCATTGGCGTGATCGCCATCATCTTATTTGATGGAAATTACCGTCAGTTTTTTGGAAGACTTGGAAAAATCCCCGGATTTCTCTTAGGGTTGACTACGATCAGCCTTTTAGGTCCTCTTGGATCTACGCCAAGATGCATCGCGTTATCCTACACAACATTAAAAAATTCTTTTCCTGATTTGTCTTTAGTGCTTTTTAGTGCGATTGCCTGCGGGGTGATCTTGGTGTTTACCATTCGAAAGAACCATATTCTCACGATACTTGGATGGATATTGACCCCCTTGCTGATCGTCTCATTAGTGATCATCATTGCAATTGGGCTAATAGCTGCCCCGCAAATGCCAAGCACCGGCCATACAAATGCCGCTATGTTTTTATATGGGCTGCAAGAGGGGTATAATACGATGGACCTTTTAGCCGCTTTTTTCATCTCCTCGACAATTTTGAATATTTTGAGAGTCTCCATGAGGGATAGCGAGGCAGATTCGAAAACCTATATAGGTGTTGCTTTACGGGCTAGTATAGTTGGAGCTTGCCTTTTGTCGGCAATCTATGTTGGCTTTAGTTATCTCGCTGCGTTTCATGGGGCGGAGCTATCTGTCAATGGAAAAGATGAGCTGCTGGGCGCAATCACGATGAAGATTGCCGGCGCTCATGCCGGTATTCTTGTATGCTTTACCATAGCCCTTGCATGCTTGACGACAGCCATTGCTTTGATCTCGGCATTCACAGATTTTATTCAACGGGAAGTTTTTATGGAAAAGGTCAGTTATGAAATCACACTTGTCGGATCATTGCTGCTCACTTTTTTTGTTGCGACATTCGAATTTACCGGTATCTCGGCTTTTCTCGGACCGGTTTTGCAGATTTGCTATCCGGGATTGATTGTTTTGACCTTGCTCAACGTTGCCTATCGCCTGACAAACTTTCAACCATTGAAATTCCCGGTATTTTTTTCCTTTGCCCTATCATCGTTGTATTATTTTGTGGTTGGCTGAAGAGAGGTTCTTAAAAAGTTGATTGGCGAGATAGAGGGGAGATCGAATAAGATCTTTTGCATCATTTACGGACAGGTTTTTTGCAGAAAAGACAATCGAGAAAGGAGGATGGTAACGTTCCCTAAATACTTTCAGGCTCTTTGCCTGCGTTACCCATCCCGATTTCACCTCTACCGGGATAATCTTCCCTTCCGACTCCTGCAGGAATTCAAGTTCAGAGTTTTTTTCATGCCAGCTACATAAGAATTGGGCACCTGAATAAAGGAATTCCTGAGCAACAAAGTTTTCGGCAAAGTAACCTTTAAAAGATCCATAATCATAGTCATAGATAACCTTTGGGGCAAGATTACTCATGGCACCTAAAACACCTACATCGAATACATACAGCTTGAAATTATTTTCTTTGGTATATGCCAAAAGAGGGGATTGTGCAGAATGACAAATCGGAACCTTGATAATCAAGCCACAGGCCTGTAACCAGTCTATGGGACCTGCCAGACGGCTATACCGATCCACACCAGGAATAACGCCCCTGAATGAAAATTTTTTAGCATTGCCATCCTGCGCCTGGGCAAGCTGCAGGGGAATTGCTCTGAACACTCTTTCGATGTGCATCGCGTTTTCCTTGCCCGAATGTTTTGCAATATCCGCGTAATAGGCGTTAATGACATCCTTTTGTTTAGACCTCACCATTTCCAACGCCTCATACAAGCTGCTCTTATTTAAGCAAAAGGTAGCTACAGCTTCGGGAAGTCCTCCTACAATAAAATAGAGTTTTAGGTTTCTCCATAATCTGTCATGTAAAACTTC
>JABDCW010000084.1 GCA_013287905.1 Chlamydiota bacterium
TCCTTTTTTGAGCCGGCCCAATGGGCCTCTGCTCTTGTGGCATTTCCTACCCAACCCTACGCGCTTCGTTCGCACCCAGCCCTACGCACTTGCTCGCAAGCTCGCTTCGCGCTTCGGACTTAAGCTAAATAAGGAAAGCGCCTTTCAGGCGCGTGCAATTTCGCACTTTGGACTTAAGCTAAATAAGGAAAGCGCCTTTCAAGCGTGCTATTTCGCACTTTGGACCTAAGCTATTTAAAGAAAATGCCTTTTAGGTACTAGAGCGCGCCTGAAAGGCGCTTTCTTTACATAGCCCAGTCCGAAGCGCGAAATAGCACGCGCCTGGAAGGCGCTCTCTTTATATAGCTTAAGTCCGAAGCGAGAAGTGAGCCTGCGAACGAAGCGCGAAGGGCTGGGTAGGAATGCTACAAGAGCAGAGGCCCACAGGGCCGATTCAAAAAAGGCTCTAAAGGGTAAAAACCTTGGCTTAATGATGTAGCCCAAGGGACGGTTTGAACGGCTAAGCAGGGCGAGGACGCCCTGGCTACCATTTTAAGCAGGGCGAGGACGCCCTGGCTACCATCTTAAGCAGGGCGAGGACGCCCTTGTTATTTTAAGCCAAGGCTTTTGCGTTCTGTCTATTCCTTTGGGTCGCTTCCAAATCTTGGACCCACTGGGATTTTCGCGTATACCGAAGGTGGTTCAAAAGTTGAGATTTTGACAAGGAGGCTGCTCAAAATTTTTCGTCTGGAGCTAAGTGACCATTGCCAATGGCCAAGGCACGAGTGAAGACAAAAATTTTGATGCAAAGCGGAACGCCTCAAAAACCAATTTTTGAACCACGTTCGGTATATACCGAAGTAAATTCAAAAATTGGCAGCTGGAGCTCCAACCGGCCTGAATTTGTCCCTGATACGACTTCTAAAGCATTTTCCTAACTCTGATTCAGGCCCAAGAGATGATATAAGGCTAAAAAATCCAAAAATGGCCGATTTAAATTCATCAAACCCTGGATAATATGCATTGTAAATTACTCTTTCCTTCATCCATTTCCAAAGTCGCTCTATAGGATTCAGATTAGGGCTATAGGGAGGCAAAAAGAGAAGTCTAACTTTTGATGTCTTGAGGTAGTCGTGGACGTCTTGATTTTTGTAATATCTAGCGTTATCGCAAAATACGTGAATTTTATCTTTGTTAGGGTAGGCTTTTTCAATTTTTTGTAGAAAAGCAATGGTTGAACTGGCGTTTAAAGTCTGATCTGCCTGGACGATCACTGTATGAGAAATGACATCCACGGCTCCCGATAAATTTAGTCTGGATCGTCCACTATTAGCAGGAATTTCCTTTCTAATTCCTTTTTTGATCCATCCATAAGCTGGTTGGACATTATGCGTAGGGTGTACCCCATCTGTAAAGCAGATCGTCTCATTCGCTGGGAGTTCTGCACGTAATTTCTCATAGTACGCTATCCATTTTTTTTGCTGTTCTTCATCAGCCTTTCCTGGAACAACTGCAGGCTTTTTATAAGAAAATAGATGTCTGTGAAGCCAATTTCTCAGACCGTGCACGGTATACTTAACACCAAAAGTTACTGCAACATATGCAAGAATGTCTTTAACGTACAAATAGGTATGCCGTAGTAAATGAGCTTCAAGTTGGTGCGATTGGATCATTGATAATTTTGCTTGAGAGCCACCGCTTTCTGGGCGTAATTTTTTAGAAGTGTCGTAGTCTTGAATGTGATTGCGAACAGCTTCATCAGAGATTAATAAAGCCTCTGCAATTTGTCGAAGTGACCATCCCTTATCGTGAAGCAAGACTGCTTTGATTCGGTCTCGTATGCGTCCATCTCGTTCTTTCTTATGCTGTATTGTGAGCCTTGCTCTTTCTGCGTCGTCAAGTGTCATAGACGACATGTTAAATAAAAACTAAATTTCCTTCAAGCCAATTTTTGAATCACGTTCGGTATAACTGGAAATGCCAATTCTTGAATTATAAATAAAACATAGAAATAAATAATGCTTTACATCTATCAATATATTATATAGAATATGGATTTGTGAAATAATTTATAATTCTTAAAATAGAGGTTAATATGGGTACAGGGACAAGTGCTTTAGCTTTAAATAAGGTTGATACAAGTGTAAACGCAGAGGTAAGATGTGCCGAAGAAACTCGTGTTGTTGTTCATGTTGCCGGGAGGAAATATACATCTGGATTTGAGAAGATGCCTTTAAACGTCCTTGAAACCATAAATAAATTTTTAACTAAAAATGATCAATCTGTTTTTCGAATTTCCCATAAACAAAATATATTTTCAAAAATGTATGATGATAAATTATCAAGAATATATTATAGGGTTAGCATTTCATACAGATTTATTTATCAATATCCGAATTTAGTTCAGATAAATCTTGGAGATACCGATACTCTTAATGACATATCGCCCTTAACTTCGTTGCAGCATTCTTTACAAGATTTAAACTTATCTGGTTGTAGAAATTTATGGTATGACAGTGTAGAAACTTTAACTCATTTGACTGAATTGAGAAAGTTAGATATCAGAGAAACCAATAGAAACCCTCAATTATTGGAAGATAGCAGCATGACAAGGAAAATATTACCCCGTCTTACAGCCTTGCCTAAGCTTTGCGAGTTAAAAACCAGTTTTTATCTGGACAGCATAAAAGATATGGATTATCCCAATTTATTATGTCTGGAGTTAGATATTAAAAACAAATTTCCCAATTGCAACCATCAATATTCAAAATTTTCTTCCTTTAAAAAGTTAGAAACAGTCAGAGTAAGAGGTCTCCCTGTGCATGTTCGCACTTTGTTGAATCAAGGAGACAAAATTTTATCATTACTTCCCGCACTAAAAACATTGGAATTAACTACAGTAGAGGATCGTTTTCAGCCTCCAGAAGATGCTATCCTAGAAAAAAGATTGCTTGACTGTACCCTAAAAGATGTGAAAAAGCAATATCGGCATCTAAAAATCATCTTAGGTACGCAAAAAGTGAATTTGATACCTATATGGGTGGAGCAACCAAGGTACTAAGTTGCCACTTTCCACATTAGAGCCCAGCACTTCGCGCTAGTTCACATAGCAGGATGAGTTCACAGGCTCATTTCGCGCTTCGGACCTAAGCTATACAAAGAGAAGTGCCTTTCAGGCGCTTTCTAATGCCTGAAAGGGCATTATCATTTTCGCCTTAGCGAAAATGATAAACGGCTTATTTTCTTTGCCGAAGACAAAAAAAAACACCTTCTCTGCATAGCTTTACGCCTTTTGCAGCTCTGCAGAAAACTGTCTTTGTCTCGTTCAGGAGAAATATTGATTTTAAATTTAGCTTTGGTATATACTGGTATATACCGGAAAGTATCACTAAAATCCAATATAAGGCCTGGTAAAATCAAAGTCCTATCGCAGCAAGATCTTATTGCTATGAA
>JABDCW010000085.1 GCA_013287905.1 Chlamydiota bacterium
CAAGGTGTGGTCGCTGGTGGCCATGTGGGTACACTTCGAACTTTTGATTGGATTGGCTTCTCTCAAAAGCTTTCAACTTTATCATTATTAATAGCTTAAAACTCACTACCTTTTTTCTTCATTTAAAATTGCCACTATGTTAGTGTTATATTAACATACAGGTAAAATATGAAAAGATTTTTAGGGATTGATTCAGGACTTGCTGTTTTGTTAGATAAGGCTCCCAGTGAAGAATTAGATTATGGCTTTGTAATGGAATGTCTCAAAGCTTATAAAAATCCACGTATAAAGTTGAATCATCTTTTAAGAATTGAGGCTTTAGTTCGTGTCAAAAAGGGCATTTATATTTTTGGAAAAAATTTTGCCAGACAGCCCTACTCATCAGAGGTACTGGCAAATATGATTTATGGACCCTCATATGTTTCCTTAGAATGGGCATGTCAATATTATCGCTTAATTCCTGAAAAGGTAACAACCATCACAAGTGTAACTACTCAACGTTCCAGGAAGTTCCAGACTCCTCTTGGGCTCTTTACTTATGACCATCTTCCGATGCAAGTATTTCCTATTGGGGTTACCTTAATTAACTTTTCCGACAAACAGCAAGCTTTAACTGCTACTAAAGAAAAAGCACTTTCAGATTTATTGGTTATACGTAGAGGATGTTTCTCTTCAAAAAAACATTTTAAAGAAATCTTATTTGAAGACTTACGAATAGAAGAGGAAGATTTTTACAGTCTAAATCTTGACTTGTTGAAAATGCTCTATCAGGCTAAGCCTCATACTGCTATTAAGTATCTCATACAATGCAGGGAATCATGAATAATGCAATCATGCAAATGCTCGAAAGATATGAATGTCGTTCATTGCAAGAATATGAGCAAGCGCTTCGCGAAATATTGCAGGAAATTGCTCTTGTGGGCTTATGGCGTGGAAAATTTTTTGAACATGCTGCCTTTTATGGAGGAACTGCTCTTCGCATTTTCTATAATCTCGATCGTTTCTCTGAAGATCTTGATTTTACACTGCTCACACCAAATCCGAGTTGGAGTTGGCATCCTTTTGGCGAGGTTATTAAGAATGAACTTTCTTCTTTTGGATTCGAAGTATCTTTTGTAGAAAAGGAAAAAAAATCGCAAACAGCCGTAAAATCAGCCTTCTTGAAAACACAGACCGTCCAGGAACTTTTAAAAATTGGCGTTCATTCGAATCTTTTAAAAGGCGTTCATGCTGATACCATGATTCGTATCAAAGTTGAAATTGATACCAACCCCACTTTAGGATTTGCTTATGAACAGAAGTTTTTATCCCAACCAGTTCCGGTATCCATCAGATGCGTAAATGAAGAATGTCTTTTTGCAGGTAAAATGCATGCCGCTCTTTTTCGAGCTTGGAAAGGTCGGGTTAAAGGCAGAGACTGGTATGATATGTTGTGGTTTATTCGAAGAAAAATTCCTCTAAATTTGCCCCTTTTTTCAAAACTCGGTGGACGAGAAGAGGTTTTGAATCGCACCGAATTCCTAAAGATCGCTAAAGAACGTATTGATCAACTAGATGTTGCCTCTGCCATTGAAGATATCATTCATTTTGCCCGCGAACAAGAGGCTATTAGGAGGACCTGGTCTAAGGAATTTTTTCAGCATTGGATAGACAATATCCAGACGACACTTTAAATTTTTGCTATCGATCTATAAATAGAGGGGGCTGCAAAACTATTTGAGTTCTAGTGTCTAATTGCATAAAGACAACGACGCAAAAAACCAACTCTTATAGTTGTTTGTTAGAAATAACTCTTTTGATTTCAAAGCAAAAGTATTAAGTATAGCTAGAATAAGGCGATCAGTCGGGCTGTAGCTGCCCAAGCCGGCTTTAGGTTTTTACTAGCTCCAGGATTGGGAATATAAGTCAAAACAGGTTCTAAGTAAACCTCACTGAATAAATTGGCCTGATAGTATCCTTGAACAAGGAACTCGCTTGTGCGATAGTTTAAGCGGCGGTTAAGCTTGGAATAGGCTAATCCTATGCCGAATGAGTCATTCTTCCTGTTTTCAAAAAGGCTAAAGGCGGTAAGGCCGGCTCCGGCATAAGCAAGAATAGAGAGCGTTTTGGAGTTATTGATCCCGTATTGGAAAAAACCTGAAATGCCGCTATTGTCTATGCCAGGATGCCTGGACCAAAGCCTTTGCGCACCATAAAGGTAGATCCCCTTAGTGCCCTTTTGTGTAACAATGTTGGGAATTTGGAGTTTACCTGACTGGTTCCAGACACCGATACCCAATTTTCCCGGCTTTTTTTCATGGCCATATTCCCAGGTAAAACCCATTTCTGCAATCGAAAAGAAATATTCTTTAAAGCGTGGGCTTTTAATTCCTGTCTGCCGTCCGGTAGCTCCGCTTCCGTCATAGAACCCCACATTCACAAAGTTATGCTTAGTAGGTATAAAACTTGCGGTAATTCCCACAGCCGAATTGTAATATCCTGGGATCACCCCCAACATAGAACCATTCACAAAGATTGTGGTATAAATCACAGAAGTGACTGCTTTTATCGCCAAGGTAGGATCGGCATAAGGAACAGGACTGACAACGTTGTTAAAATCATAGGTGGGACTAGTCTTACCAATCCTTAAAATTAGTTTTTTATCAAAGAGCTCTTGACGCCACCATAGTTGGTAAAGCTCTGTGCGGGAAAGAGGGGGAGACCCGGGAAGGCTGTTATACCCCTGTACAGTGCCAGCTTCAATATTCGTGCTTGATCCATTGAATTGCAATAACTCTGCGCCAATGGAAGCTCCCGGAATTTTTAAAAGGATGCTGAAGTCAAGTTCAAGATCCAAAAGAAAAAGACTATTGCCGCTCCATTTATACGGTTTGGCGCCTCCACAAAAAAGATAATCAGTATCACCAGCCCAGGCAGCGCCAATCCAGACACCGGACTTATCTGTGAAACCAAGTTTTCTGCCAAGTTCGCCCGTTCCCGTCTTATAGTCCACTTCGGCAGGACTGCTGGCTACGGCCGTGCTGGTACTGATGCTATCATTAGACTCCTTCGCCTCGTCAGCACAAGACCAAGATGCATACAGGGAAAAAGCTAAAAAAACATATAAAAAATGTCTAAACAACATACCTGCAAACCCGATGAAAAGCGCTACTTTTTGTTTCTACATAGTTATCAAAATCGCCTTATTATGAGAAGAGGTATTTTATCCTACTTCAAATCTCCGCTCCTTTAAACAACTCCCCTGAAGTTGCCGGCTTCCAGCTCTTTCAGTAACTGACGGGCAGCTGCAGTTCCTATGGAGCGTAGGTAATAAGTTATTTCTTGTTTAGCTACAGTTTGCCAGCTTCTATAGGGAGATCCTTTATATCCTGGGGCATGAAACCGAGTAAACACATTTTTGCTTATTTC
>JABDCW010000086.1 GCA_013287905.1 Chlamydiota bacterium
ATAAAAAAGAATTTTAATCCTGAATATCAGAGTGCATTGGATTTAGGGTGTGCCTGCCTTCATCGTTCTGAAATGCTTGTGGAATTGATGAAGGAACATCTTGTCCTTGCTGTGGCAGGAACACATGGAAAGACGACAACAACGTCCCTGTTGACATGGGTTTTAGAATCAGGAGAGCAATCTCCATCTTTTATGATCGGAGGGATAGTTCCCAGCTTAAGGGTGAATGCAAGTTATGGCTCCGGAATCCATTTTGTTATAGAGGCCTGTGAAAGCGATGGAACATTTAAGAATTACTATCCGTACGGCGGGATCGTCACAAATATCGACTTCGATCACATGGATTATTATGGCACCAAAGAAAAGTTAATCGAGGCTTTCAGATCATTTATGGGGCAAGTTTCCTCTGATCAGCATCTATTTTGGTGCGGGGATGATCCCCATCTTCTGGAGATTCAGCCAAAAGGGATGTGCTATGGATTTGGCGATCACTGTCAGTTGAAAATTGTTAATTATGTTCAAAACCAGTGGTCAATTTGCTTCGATATCCAATTTCGCGAAAAGGTGTTTCCTGGTATAGAGGTTTCTTTGACCGGCAAACATAATGCATTGAACGCTGCAGCCGTGTTTGGGTTGGCGTTAACTCTTGGTATAGATGAGAAAGCGATCAGAAAGGGTTTAGCCAGCTTTCCCGGTGTGATGCGCAGATGCGAGAAAAAAGGGGAGCATCAGGGTGTATTATTTTTAGATGACTATGGGCACCATCCAACAGAAATTTCTGCTACATTAAAAGGGATTCGCGAAGCAATTGGAGAGCGCCGTTTAGTTGTGATCTATCAGCCGCACCGCTATAGCCGGGCTAAGATGTGCGCAGGGCTTTATGAGCAAGTTTTTAATGATGCCGACCTATTGTTTGTGACGGAAATTTATGCAGCCAATGAAGATCCCATCGAAGGTGTCTCCCATAGCCAAATTCTTGCTGAAGTCCCAAAGGGCCGGTTTTTATCCCGGGCTGCCGCGGCAGATACACTTGTTTCTCTTTTGCGACCGCACGATGTCGTCGTTACATTGGGAGCCGGGGACATCACTAAGCTTGGCGATGAGATCATAAAACAGCTCTTTAATCGTCCGCTTTCAAAATGGAAAGTCGCCCTGATTTTTGGCGGTGCATCGGTCGAGCATGAGGTCTCTTTGCTTTCTGTCAAACATATTGCTGATTCCTTGCGTCCCGGATATTATGATATAGAACGTTTTTATATTTCAAAGAAAGGGTATTGGAATTATCAGGGGCAAGCTACCCAATTGCAGGAAAAGGAAGATGATGGGCCATTAATTTCTGATCAGGTGATGGAGCGTCTGTCCGCATGTGACATTTCCTTTCCAGTATTGCATGGCACCTATGGAGAGGACGGCACGATTCAGGGTTTTTTTGAGCTGTTGAAAAAACCCTATGTCGGGTGCGATTATCGAAGTGCGGCTCTTTGTATGGACAAAGTGGCAACCAAGCGTTTGCTATTGCAAGAAGGAATTCCTACCAGCCCATTTGTGA
The DNA here is from genome assembly GCA_013287905.1 of Chlamydiota bacterium. Lineage (GTDB taxonomy): Bacteria > Chlamydiota > Chlamydiia > Chlamydiales > Parachlamydiaceae > JABDCW01. Next base: position 1,550 of record JABDCW010000086.1, read on the forward strand.
CATTTAGCCGTTACGAATGGTGTAAAAGCCGGAAGATGTGCCTGGATAAAACCAAAGAATTGACCTACCCTCTCTTTGTCAAACCTTCTCACTTAGGGTCAAGCATAGGAGTCAAAAAGGTGAACCATTCCCGGGATTTAGAAGAAGCTATTCGCGATGCCTTTCGGTTTGATACCAATGTTTTAGTTGAAAATGGGATAGATGGCCGGGAAATTGAATTTGCCGTATTGGGAAACGATTGTCCTGTAGTGTTCCCTCCGGGAGAAATTCTAACGGGCGGCAAGGTGTATAGTTATGAGGATAAGTACAGTGTCAATGGGATGAAAACAAATCCGAAAGCCCCCCTGTCGTTTAAACAGCTGGAGGAGGGGATGAACCTTGTTAAACATGCTTATAAGACTTGCTTTTGCATGGGAATGGCCAGAGTAGATACATTTTTAGATACTGATGGACGGTTTTGGTTAAATGAAATCAATCCGATCCCCGGGTTCACCCATAATAGTTTATATCCCGTGATATGCTCTGTCAATGGATTACAGTCCCAGGATCTTGTCGACCGCCTGATTATTTTAGGGCTGCACAGGCGCCGCGTTCTCGATTCACTGGAAGTAAGAGCTGATTGTGTCTGCTAGTTCTAAGCCGGGTAAAATTCCTGGTGCGCATGCAATGGCTATTATTTTATTGTCTATCGTGATCGTCAATGGCGCATTTCTGTCTGGTTGGTGGTACTACCGGCAATTGAAGAAAGAGAAATATTCCGATCCTCAATATAACATCACATCGATTATTCAGTCGACAGCTGGTGTGGAACGGTTAAAAACCGTCTATCTGGCGGAAATCCTGCAATTGTCGGTTGACAGACCGACAAATCTGATCCGTTTTGATGTTCTTCAGGCCACTAATCACCTGTGTCAATCCCCGTTGATCAAAGAGGCAAGTGTGCGTAAATACCTTCCTGGAACAATCTACATCGACTACAAATTGCGCGTTCCCGTAGCTTTTCTTTGTGATTTTTCTAATGCGGCAATAGATGCCGAAGGGGTTATTTTTCCATTTAATCCATTTTTTTCGCCAAAAAAACTCCCCATGATTTATTTGGGTCATGAGATCCTCGAGGGAAAACTTATGGCTGACAATATGGCTTGGGGAAATGCGGTCAATCATCCTTCTCTTCATTTGGCATTTGCCGTTCTCGATTGCTTCATGCAAGGAAAAAGCGATCAAAATATCACACTGCAACGGATCGATGTTTCCAGGTGTTCCTCATCCAGCTTCGGACAGAGGCAAATCATTGTTTTATTGGAGGAGTATGAGACCAAAATGGTTGGAGGAGAACCGATCCTGTTTATTTCTCCTCTCGTCCTTAGACTTGCTGAAGAAAATTATCAGCAGCAATTGCAAAATTATGCTTTATTAAGGCGTCATCTAAAGGAGGACGATAATAAGATGATTCCTCGCGACCTCAATGTCGATTCCGGAGCCGTTCGCTCCTTCCACCCTTTAGTCATCGACCTGAGGGTGAGCGACCTTGCCTTTCTTTCCAAATCAGTCAACTAGACAAAAGGCTTCTATTTGGAAATGGTTAATAAAGTCAAGGCTTCAAAAGAAAAGGTAGCAATTCCCGCAAATAAA
>JABDCW010000087.1 GCA_013287905.1 Chlamydiota bacterium
AAAATATTCGGAGCAAAAGGCAACAATCTGCAGAGCGCCCCCCGCCGTATACGCCGCCAGGGAGGCATAACAGATAAAGAGATAAAGACAAAAGCTCACGATTTTTCCGAAGGGGCCCAAAATGCGCGATGTCATGGTGATTAAATGGGCGCCCTCTTCCATCCACATGCTGACCTCCAGCAACATTAAAGCGGTCAGAGTCATTGCAATCCAGCAGATGAACATGATCGACATCGAAGGGATAAAACCGCTTATTCCGGTTGCGACAGGCAGGGCGAGCATACCGCCGCCAATGCTTGTACCGGCAACCAGGAAAACAGCAGACGCTATTCTTGAAAAAGAAAGAAATCGGGAAATAATCATGAGGGTTAACTTCTTATATAATTGCGAGAAAACGGGCTAAATACCAGGCAAGAACAAGAACGGCAACTGTTGCCAAAACCCACAATGCATTGGGAAACCATTTAACGCCCGCGCCCGGATTTCCCCTTGCCTCCAAAGTACCGATGCCATAAGAGAATTCCTGAGAAGGGGAAGAGCTGAACAGGTCTGGATACTCGCGAATAATTTCCTCCGCATCCATCCCAAGGAAATTGGCGTATTGTTTAAGAAAACCTGTGGCATAAACAGGGGAGATCAATCGGGAGACATCTCCATCTTCAATGGCTTGCAGATATGACGAACGGATAGATGTTGCATTTTCCGCCTCTTGCAGAGAAATGTTGAGCTCTTTTCGTCTCTTTTGAAAAGTTTGTCCTATGCTTTTCATATCATTTTGATTTATCATCATGAATTGTCGTCCTATATTTTACATGATTATAGGATTAGCCTGATTTTTTAAAAAGGAAATAACATGGAACAAAAGAATTCGGGTGCCGTTTATGTCAAAAGTATCGATACGGCCTTGGCCCCTCAAATGATCAAAGACCTCCTGAGCCAAGGATTTACTCTTTCTACCCCCATGCATACGATATTTTCAGCAAAAAAACCAGGCATCTCATGTACGCTATACAAATCGGGAAAGCTGACTGTCCAGGGAAAGGAGATGGCCTCCCTTATTGAATTTTATCTGGAACCGCACATATTGAAGGAATTTTCCTATTCGTATGCTGCCGAACAGGAAGCAACGCCCGGATCTTTGGACAGCAAGGGGCGCATTGGGATCGATGAGTCGGGAAAAGGAGATTTCTTTGGCCCGCTTTGCGTTGCCGGAGTCTTTGCAGAAGGAGAGCAGGTATATAAGCTGAAAAAAATGGGAGTGAAAGACTCAAAAACATTAAGCCCCTCAGCAATCCATCAAATTGCACAGAAGATCCGGGAGGAGTGCCAGTATCATATTGTCAAAATTGGTCCGGAAAAATACAACCAGCTCATGGAGAGTTTTCAAAATCTCAATAAGCTTTTAGCCTGGGGACACGCCACTGCGATTGAGCAGATGATGCAAAAGACGGGATGCCAATCGGTAATCATCGATCAATTTGCCAACGAACATGTCGTTTTGACCGCCCTCAAAAAAAAACAACTTACCCCCGATCTTACGCAACGGCATCGCGGCGAAGAAGATATCGTCGTCGCAGCAGCATCTATTTTAGCCCGCGATACTTTCGTTACCGAGATGGCAATTTTGGAAAAACAATACAATCAGACGTTTCCAAAAGGTTGCTCCAGGCAAACAATTGAAGCCGGGCGCACCCTTATACGAAATTGGGGCAGAGAAACTTTACATAAAGTCGCGAAGCTCCACTTTAAAACTCTTGACGAAATTTTAGGATAAAGTGAATATTGGGTAGTAGTTTTACCCTCGTGCCCGTGCCCGTGCCCGTGCCCTTGCCCGTGTTTGCCTTTATTTATCATTTCCGAACTTTATTTCCTGTTTGAGAGATAAAAGAATGTGGAAAAGATAAATAGACTTGGGCAAGGGCAGGGATAAATAAATTCGGGCAAGGGCAGGGGCAAGGGCACGGGCAGGGGCAAGGGCACGGGCAGGGGCAAGGGCACGGGCAGGGGCATGGAAACCAATATCCAATGTATTATAAGGGAGCTTTACATATGAGCCGTCGAATGACCTATGCGATGATCGTTACCGTTTTATGCGGTTTTACCATCATTCTCCTGATGAACATGGCTGCCCTTTTTGGGTACATTCCCCCACGCTATATTTCACCTAATGATGTGAGGGGGATGGCTGTAGAACACGATGGTCATCTGTACACCTTAAACTTTCAACAGCAAAACCAGCTGATCGACATTTTTAACAGATCCAAAGTGATCGTCGCAAGCGACATGGCGAATAGAAAAATCACTCCGGAGAAAGTTCCGGCAATCCAGAAGATCATCATCTATCGCTTTGATGCTCCAAATATCGACATCACCCCCGTTGGTTATGTGAGCAAGACAAACACTTCCGGCACCGGCGCCTCGCTCGTCTTTTCCACCCCGGACTTTGCTTCCAATGCCCTGCTTGAAGAATCAACCCCTGACGGAGCCATCCATATCCTGCTCAGCTCTTACGACCACCCCACCAAATCTTAAATATTCTCTCATGCTCAAAGAACTAAGAGTTACAAATATCGTTTTAGTAGAAAATGCCTCCATCCCATTTGGTTTAGGATTCAACGTCCTGTCGGGAGAAAGCGGTTCCGGAAAATCAGCCATTATGAATGCCCTTGGCCTCATTACGGGAGAGAGATGCGACGGCAGCATGTTGCGCCATGGAGCTGCAAAAGGCATTGTCGAGGCCATTTTTGATATCGCATCCTACCCTGAAGTATTGCAAGTTCTATCCGATGCCGGCATCGACCATTGCATCGAAGATGAGCTTTTTATCAGACGGGAGATCTCCTCCAACGGGAAAAGCCGGGCTTTAATCAATCACCAGCTGGCACAAAATTCCCTTCTTAAAAAGATTACGGGACATCTCCTCGAAATCGTGGGCCAGCATGCAAATCAAAAATTACTTTCGACAGACTACCAGGCCGAAGCTGTAGATATTTTTGGGCAGCTGCAGCCCCAAGTGGAAGCTTTTCATCAGTC
>JABDCW010000088.1 GCA_013287905.1 Chlamydiota bacterium
TATTAGCGCTGTAAAGCTTGGAGGATCAGATCCAAAAGCAAATGCACGGTTAAAATTGGCAATCCTTAAGGCAAGGGACGCCAATCTTCCCAATGAGATCATCGAACGCAATATTAAAAAGGCATCGAATGCAGATCAGGCCGATTATACAGAAATGACCTATGAGCTGTATGGATATGGGGGAGTTGGCATTATCGTCGATGTGATGACCGATAATAAAAACCGCATTGCATCAGAGATTCGCATTGCAACAAATAAACGGGGCGGGTCCATTGCAATGCCGGGAGCCGTTGCTTTCAATTTCGACCGCAAGGGAATTATTTCAGTTGACAGGGCATCATGCAACGAAGATCAGCTCTTCTCAGCCGTGACTGAAGCCGGAGCTCACGATTTTGAAACCGCCAAGGATGTGTATATCATTACAACCGATGTCAGCGATCTTTACGCAATCAAGGAAGTGGTGGAAAAGGCGGGAGGAAAGGTCGAAGAAGCCGGGCTGGACATGATCCCAAAGAACTATATAGATTGTTCAGAAGAGGCAATGAAAGACAATTTAGCCCTTGTTGAATGGCTGGACAATATCGATGATGTCGATGCGGTCTATCACAATATGAATATGCCGGAAGAAAATTCTTGATTATGCGTGCTTTAGCGGCCTTTTTGATTTTTGTTGCGATCATTGCTGTTTACGAAGGGGCTGATCGGCAGTTTAAAATAAAAAATATTTATTTTTCCGATCTCAGTCAGATACCTGCAGAAATTGATGAATTTCCAGAAAATACCCCAAAGATGATACCAGAGCAGGTATTTAGTCAAACATTTACTTATCTGGACAGGGGCAAGCAGTCATTTGTATTTCTTTCCCAGGACGGCAAGTATGTGTTAAAATTTTTTGATTCGAGGGTTTTACAGCCCCGCCTTCTGTCTTTTGGAAGTGCAAAAAGCCTCAAACGAAAAAAATCTCGTCTTTTCAACGGATATCAGTTGGCTTTTACACACAACAGGGACAATACCGGGCTTGTTTTCTATCATGTTCCTCATGGGCCGGATCAAGGGGGCTGGCCTGTTGCTACGGTCATCGACCGGTTTGGCTTTACCCATCATATCGATTTAAAGGCAGTCCCTTTTGCCTTGCAACACAAAGCTGTTCCGGCAAGGGAAATCATAACATCGCTTTTAGAGCAGGGAAAACTCGATGAAACAAAATTTTACTTAAATGAAATACTAGAATTATATCTTTCCGAGTATAAAAGAGGCATTTGCGACCGGGACCATAATTTCATGTACAATACCGGTTTTTTAGATCAAAGGGCCATACGGTTAGACGCAGGACGTCTTTATGCCAATGAATGCATCAAAGACACAAGTGTTTACCTGTCCGACCTAAAGAAAATTGCGATCGGGCGACTTGGAGGTTGGACAGAGCGCCATTTTCCGCAATACCGGGAGGAGCTTTTGTCTTACATGCACGCTAAGCTCGAGAAGATCGAGAAGGAGTTGTCAAAATAGCGTCGAAGTATTTTTCATCTACCCAGGAAACTCCCAAATCGATACCCGGTTTGTTGTCGCCATGGAAATCAGAACCCCCGGTGACAAGCAGGTTGTGTTTTTTCGCAACCTTTAGCCACTGCTCCTGTACCTGAAGGGAAAATGCGCCATAATAGCATTCTATGCCATCAAAGGGTAGGTGTAACAGGGCTTTTACCAGCTTTTGCGGTTTGATCAGATGGGGATGGGCAATGACGGCAAGGCCGCCGGCCTCGTGAATGGTGTCAATGGCTTCGTCTATGGAGAACGCAATCCCTTGCACGTAGCATGGGCGTCCCTCGCCCAAGTATTTTTCAAATGCCTCTTTAATCGTTGAAATATATCCCCGTTTGATCATCGCAAGGGCAATGTGGGGGCGTCCAATTGTTCCTCTATGAAAGCCGGCCGAGACCTCCTCTTCGGTAATGTTCAAACCCGATGAGCTAAGTTTTTCTAGCATTTGCCTGTTGCGGTCCTGCCGCCTGGTTTTATGTTTTAGACACAAAGCCGTCATGGCAGGGTTCTCGGGATCAAAGCGATATCCAAGGACATGGATGTTTGCATTCTGAAACCATGTGGAGAATTCAATCCCGCTTACAATGGCGATTTTCGGCATAGGGTGTTCTTTACCTTTGCTTTCAGACCGGAGATGATATAATCCTTTTTTTTCCGTTGAGGGTTCCAGCTCACGATAGGCATCGACAGTGTCGTGATCGGTAATCGATAAAGCCGATAAGCCGTTTTTCCCGGCAAGAGCAATGAGTTGTTCGGGGGAACTTGTGCCATCTGAATAAAGGGAGTGGCAATGCAGATCTGCGCGAAAGGTGGGCATGAATTATTCCTTGTAGGGGATCTGACGCACTTCTGCGTGGAGCTCAATCCCTGTCTGTACTTTTACTTTCATTTTGACCAATTCGATCAATTGAAGCATATCAGCACAGGTTGCCTGATCTTTATTGATCAAAAAATTGGCATGTTTACATGATACCTCAGCACATTTGAACTCCTTTATGACCCGTCAGTCCCTCCCAAAGGTATCGATCGCCGAAGCGAAGCGGCTTGCGCAAAAAATTTACCACCAAGGAAGCTGCCGCCTTTATCAACGCCATTTTAGATGAGGTCCATCGCTCTTCAATTGGGGAAAAGGCCGATCACGACAAAATAAGGGAAGTTTCGTGTGATCTGTTGAAAATTGAAGAGATCTCCATCCTGGCTTCCACTGATCCCGCAAACAACTGAAAAAACTATGCATCTTTTCCGCAAAGAGGTCGATTTAAAAAACTATTGCACTCTGCAAATTGGCGGCCCTGCCCACTATTTTTGTGAAGTTCATACGGTTTGCGAAATGGAAGAGGCCCTAAAGGCTTGCCGCGAAAAAAAGATCCCCGTTATGGTCATTGGCAAAGGCTCGAATTGCCTTTTTGACGATAGAGGCTTTAATGGGGCAGTCATCCTGAATAAAATAAATTTTTGCAG
>JABDCW010000089.1:0-1702 GCA_013287905.1 Chlamydiota bacterium
AAAAAAAATGTTAACATCGAATTCGGCAACAGATATGGTAGAATTGTTTGGGTAAATGAACATAATGAAGGATTGGTTTACGTGCCCGTGAGCGTGCCCGTGCCCTTGCCCGCATCTATTTATCTTTTCCGAACTTAAGTTTCCTGCTTGAAATTTGCGGGGGAAAAGAAATCGGAAATAATCAACAAACTCGGGCAGGGGCACGCTCACGGGCACGAAAACTATTTTTCAGTTATGAGCAGTCTAACAAGATAGGTGTGGTATGGATTTAAAGATCAGGGACGTTGCAGAGCTTCTCAGTGTATCGGAAACTACGATTCGGCGCTGGCTTGAAGATGGTAAAATCCCGGCCTATCGCCTTCATCATCAAATTCGCTTTAGCTGTACTGAGGTTCAGGAGTGGGTAATGAGGAACCGGCTTGGGGATATTGCCCATTTCTCCACTGATATGGAAAATAAAGAATTACAAGAGCCAAAGGCCCCTGAAAATTCAAAATTTGGCTTTAAAGAATCGGTTTTGCCAAAAACAAACTCAGGTGGAAGCAAGCAGTTCAGCCTTTACCGGGCGATCCATAAAGGAGGAGTACTTTATCACGTTCCCGGAGCAAATAAAGAGCAATTAATACAGGGAGCGATGAAGAAAATCGCAGGAAATTTAAATATCGATGCCGATGTCATAAGCGAGTTGTTATTGGATCGCGAAGCGCTCCAATCAACAGGGCTCAATAATGGGGTGGCTATTCCCCATACGAGAGATTTTCACAATATTAATTCTTTTTATAATTACAAATTTGTTTTTTAATTAATTATTTTATAGAATTAGTAGTATAGGATTATAAAAAAACTTATTCCAACAGGTCAATATATGAACCGATCGAGTTTTGACGCCAATGCATTTAACAGACTAGTACTTGAAAGTAAGTTTTTTAGCGTTTCGCAAGAACAAAAAACGGGTGTTTCCCCAGTGCAGGGAAATAGTAAGGATAAGGCGGCCGAGCTCCCCAAGGAAAAATCAAGCGTCATTGGGAGGGTCTGGAAAAAAAATGTTTCCCTCTTTAGAAATCTCATCGACTCCATTCAATCCAAATGGCACTCCATTCAATCCAAGTGGCAACGCTTCAATGCTTCTGCAGGCGACCGAATGACACTTACCGGAAGCGCAAAGGGACGGATTTCTAATCATGCTGTTCTCAATCAGATCGAGAAAAATATTTCGAATTTGGAGACAATAAATGACTGTGACACCCTAAAAATCACCCTGACCGCTCTCAAGCGTTTTGGTGCAGATCCAGCTAAATGTCAAAAACTAAATAGACTGATCAATAAAAGAAATCATGAGCTTAACGTACATAAAGACAAGACGGACGAAAGAATAGCAGCAGGAGGCAGAGCTCGCAATTTGACCAAAGCGCTCACGGAACATCTGGCTGAACCCAATGCGGATAAAGATGCATACATTACCGAAACAGAGCTTGCTGAGATCCAATCGGCTATGATGGGGTCACAACTCCCGGTACCCATTGTCCTTTCCTCCCATATGGATACCGATATTGGAGTTGGCAGGAAAACAAATGAAGATGCGGAATTTATAGAGCCTGTAGTGATTGATGGTCAAACAATGGGAACATTGACCGGGGTTTTGGATGGTCATAGTGGTTATGGGATAAACGGCAAGAAAACTGCTGAGCTGATTAAAGCAAAG
>JABDCW010000089.1:1712-2906 GCA_013287905.1 Chlamydiota bacterium
AAGATGCCCATCATTTTCTCAGAAGAACTTCAAAAAGCAAATGGAAATGCGACCATTGCTTTCGAATCGGCCTTCGTCCGAATGCAAAAAGCTATCGTTTCAGCACGAATTTGGGATGGGGGAAGCACTGCAGTCATCTCCTATATCGACAAATCCACCAACCGGATCTACACAGCGACTTTGGGTGACAGCGAAGCGATGATCTGCAGAGAAATTGCGGGAAAACAAAAACTCATCCCTCTCTCTACGGTTCGGGACTGGGGAAGTGAAAAAGATATGACAAGAGCTGAGGGGCTTCTTACAACAGACAAGAATGCAGGAGGTTGGTTGACCGATGTTCCGGTCACTGCCGATGAAATACGAGAACAAAAGCCAAATCCGAAGTCCATACGAATTCAAGGCAGCATCAATCTCAGCCGATCTTTAGGGGATGTGCAATATTCTCACGGTGGAACTGGGATCATACAGAAGCCAAAGATCACCGAATTTCAGCTTGAGCCGGGAGATCTCCTCCTCTTAGTCTGCGATGGAGTCACGGATTACTTGCCTCCAAAAGAGATTGTCACAGAAATAGGCGACAGCCGCAACAGTCCAGAGATTGCCCAAAAGATCATTTCAAAATCAAAACAAAATATGGAACAGGAAGGAGGGGGAGATAACGTCTCTGTCATTGCGATAGCAGTGTCGTGAACTAATAACAGAAGAGGTAATATGGATGTACGATTCCCCGATAGTGCGCGGTTACACCCAAGTGCAGATGGGGCGCATTTATTATATAAGCAAGAGGTTCAAATTGGGAACCGAAAAGCTGTCGTTACACTTCGTTTTGCAACTAATAGCGGCATAACAGAAGCGACAGCAAAATCAAAAATGGAAGAATCTATTGCAAAAATGACAGCCTTGGCCAATGAATTAAAACTTGGCGAGGAGGGCTTAGAAAAAATTTTCATCTCTCAGGGAGAGGTTCGCGGTTTTTGGAAAGAAGAAGGGGGTGATCATCAGGTTGAAGGAAATTTCGTAAAAAAATTACAAGACCAACAAAAAAAAGCTGACGATGGAGACAAACCTGGCATAGAAAAACAACTTGAAGTTATACAAACAGCAACAGAGGCGTTTACTCAATTATTTCCCTTATCCGAAGCAGCCCAAATGCCGGCAGAGATACAATTCGAGGAAAACTCCCCTTCGCAAGTT
>JABDCW010000090.1 GCA_013287905.1 Chlamydiota bacterium
TTATTTAGTTTTGATATTCTAAACTAATTAAAAGTGAAACTAAATTTTAAATAGAGAGGTATTATGTTTAGAACGATTTTTGGTCTCCTTAAATTTTCAGCGATTGCCATAGCAGTGGCCTATACACTTTCCTCATGTTCGGTCATGATGGCGGCAAGGAAAGAGGGAACAAGCATAACCGAACTTCAAAAGTGCCGTACACGCGGGCAGATCCTTGCATTAGGAGCCGTGGTAGTTAGCTCTGAAAGACTGCCTTCAGGTGAGATAGTAGAGGTTTATCAGTTTCAAAAAGAAAGAGGCTCGGCAGCAAGAGCGCTCATGCACGGTCTGCTCGATGTGAGTACGTTTGGGCTTTGGGAAGTAGTCGGCACCCCTATTGAAGCCTGCACTGATGAAAGCGGGTGCTTTTCGTTGAGAATCTATTATGACTGCTGTGAACAGATCCAAAGAGTGGAATGGATGTAGTCACCATCTGCAGTCACCCCACCGGCGGCAGGATGACCACGCGGCAGGTTATCCCATTCTGACTTTTCAATGCCTGCACATCGCATTCGGGGTAGTACATTGTTTGTAGAATATCTTTCACCGGAATGGCCGTCATTGCAGCAAATTGCTGCGTCGCAGGTCCACTGACAGTAACCCCTCCTCTATCATAATCTACCGTTTTTTCAAAAGTAATAGAGGTCGGTACACCATAGACATCTATTTGCAGGTTATCCCCTACTTTCGGCCGTGTATCAGCAACGACAGCGTTAGCCGGGAGCGATGCCGGAGAGAATTTTTTTGACAAAGCACATAAACCTTTTTCAGGGATTGCTTGAGGTCTCATAGTATCTTGATGAGCCATTTGAGGAGGTTGACGCGCGTAGCTGGATCTCACCCCATCCGGGGAATGAATTACGATTGATGGACTTAAAGATTTTGGCGAAAGTGAAGGACTAGATGGTCTCGGAAAACTTAAGACCCTTGGCGGGCTTTGTGGTCGCATCGGAGGGCTTTGTGGTCTCGCCGGCGGACTTTTTGGTCTTGCCGGAGGGCTTTGTGATCGTGAAGGAGCAGCAGACCCTTGCGGCAAAATAACCACGCGGTACTTACCCTTTTGGCTGCTCGAAGCTGTTCTCACATGAGAAAAACGATACTTCTTCTGCAGAACCTCCCTGATGGCATCCGCATTTTCTTTATCGAATACACTCGAAGCTGGTCCTACGATTTCTTTATCGTCTATTGAACAAACAATATTTTTTTCGAAAAACACATTGACAACTCTATCTGGAAGTGGTACACTGACTGTTTTTCCTACGGCAATTATCTCATTTGGCAAATCTTCGGAAGCCTCATCGTCACTCGGTGCTAAGAATTGGAATGGGTTGTCTGAAAAACTGGGCAAAGCACATTCACCAAAAACATTCATATTTTTCTCCTAAAATATAAAAGAGACACTACCAATCAGGCAATAATTAAAATATAAAGCTTTCATCTAATGCTAACAGGTTTACCAAACTACAAGCAAGGAAATTCATTAGAAACTGCAGTCGACAGGACATTAAAGCAAATATTTTAACCGCTATTTAAACCACAGAGAGCACAGAAAACACAGAGGGGTATTATTCGTCTTAATCTCGATCTTGATCATGATCTTAATCTGGCTTAGCTCTAAGCCCTTGCTCATGATCAAGATCGAGATTAAGATCAAGATCGAGATTAAGATCGAGATCAGGATTGGCTTAGAGCCCTCTTTCCTGTGTTGTGTGTGTGATTAAAAGTGAGGGTTGACAAAGAACTACAGATGGCTTTAACCTGATGTTTATACTGAAACACATTGGAAAATGAAAATAAAAAAATTCCAGGAAGTTGAATTTAAGTGGCAGGCGCGTTCCATTCACGATTTCACACTTATCTGTCTGCTTGCTAAAAAACTTGGCGCCCGATTCTCCCGTCCAAAAAAAATTCAGATCCGGGACCTCTATTTGGATACCCGGGAAAGTTTTTTTGAAAGGGTCCATCTCGTATGCCGCATACGGCGATATCAAAAGCACTCTGAATTAACCCTCAAAGGTTTTGGTACACAAGATCATGGGATGTTTGTCCGGGGGGAATCGACTCTCGGACTCCCCCCGTTTCCATCAAAAAAAACGGCTCTTCTTTATTGCAAAGACCATTTTTTTAAAAACAGATTATTATTTGAGAACATTAATTACCGGCAAACCTACACACTCACACTGACGGACGGAACCCTTGCAATCTTAAGCTTTGACAGATTTTGCCTGTGCAAGAGTAAGAAAAGAAAACGGATGCAAGAGATAGAGCTGGAGTATAAAGCCGGATCTCCCGATCAATTCAAGGCATTTGCCGCCCAAGTCTCCTCTTTCCTCAAACCATCGCCATTTTCCAAATTTGAAACAGGAAAAAACTTATCAAAAAATCCTTCCCCTTCCAAGCTGGATACTATTGGCGATTTAGTGAACCGGATCTTGGAAAAAAATGTGAAAAGTTTTAAAGACAGCGAGTCTCTAATCCTCTCTTCCACAAATTCTGAAGCAGTTCATGATATGCGTGTGAGCATAAGAAGACTTAAGAGTGCTTTGGCTATTTTTCATGATGTCATTCCGAAAAATCATCATATTCGGGATGCACTCTTTAAAATGTTTTACTAAACGCATTCCGGTAATGGCGTCCTGATGCTCGCCAAGAATGTCTTGCATTTTCTTTGTTTTTTCTATCATGGCCTTTAAGCTGCAGATATATTTGCTAAATATGGGCTCAAAAAATTCACAGGTATATCTTAACTTCTTTATCGAAA
>JABDCW010000091.1:0-695 GCA_013287905.1 Chlamydiota bacterium
CCTGCTGGATGTGGGCAGGATAACGGGACAAGGCTTGCGAATAGGGGATAATTGCGAGGCACGGCATTTTGAGAAAATTGCGGTTCCAAATAGAAAGCAGGGCCCCAAGCATCGGCAAATTGGTTTGGATTTTTTCTGTCAATGTGGCTTCATCCATTGCATGAGCGCCCTTCAAGAAGCTCATATAAACATCAAAGCCAAAAGCAAAGCTAAGAATAACCCCGCCAATCATCGATGTTGTCGAATAACGACCGCCAATCCAATCCCAAATATGGAAACAGGCGAAATATTTGCTTGCATCATCCATTGGACTTTTTTGTGACGATGCGGAAATAAAGTGCTTTGCAGGATCGAGTCCGGCTTTCATGAACGCCGATTTGACCAAAGCCTCATTTGTCAGAGTTTCCAGGGTGGTGCCTGTCTTGGAAATCACAAGCACCAGTGTTTTTTTCAGGTCTAAACCTTTCAAAACCATTGCTGACTCATCGGGGTCAATATTGCTGATAAAATGGACGTGACGCCCCTTTTTTAACAAGTGTTGCAAGGCGATATAGTGTGCGCGAGGACCCAGGTCTGATCCACCGATGCCGATGCAAACAAGGTCTGTGAACACATTCTCCTTATCCAGTTTCTCTATAAATTTTTCGAGCTTATCCACCTCGCCTTTTGCAAGGGCGGCAGCTTCTTTTGCCTTT
>JABDCW010000091.1:705-2798 GCA_013287905.1 Chlamydiota bacterium
CGTTGCCGTATGCAATACCGGCCGGTTTTCGCTTGGGAAGCCGACAATGCGGTTCAGCACTTCCCCAGCCTGCATGCGCTTCATGCTAGTCAAAATATCCATTTCAGCGCCAAGAGAGAGAAGGGCATTCATGGTGTCTTTAGTGATTCGCTCCGTCGCATACAGCAACCGGTATCCGCAAGCCTCAGAGACAAATTCATCGACTCTGGAAGGGGTCAGCGCTCCTTCTGCCGACAGGTTATAAGGATGCAAAGCTTGCTCTTGTAATTTTTTTGCTGCTGCTGTTTGTAGAAAAGATGTACTCATAGATTAGACCCCTTTCGCATTCGTTTTTTTTGTTAAAATAACTATTTGGGCGATCTTTTTCAAGAAATTTTAAGAACCGATCATTAAAGTTTTTTACAAGACTTAACGAGGAAAATCATAAACAAGATGGGCAGGATAGACAGGATAGGTAAGAAAGATAGGCTTTAGATAGGCCCCGTTGCATAATTCAAAATAAATACAAGTCTTTGATAATTAATTAACTACCACAGAGCCCACAGAAAACACAGAGAGTGGAGGTATTGCCTTTCCACACACTCTGTGCTTTCTGTGGGCTCTGTGGTAGTTTTATCTAATAATTATAAAATATCGAACAATCTTTTAGATATACAAATAAAAAGCCATTAGCAACAACTTTAAGTTACTGCTAATGGCTTTGTTTACTGTTAGAATTAATCTTATTGTTTTATTTTGATATCCTGTCTATCTTGCCTATCCTGTGGTTATTCCTACCTATCTTGCGGTTTATCTTATCTCACTTAGGCTGCCCTCTCCCTTCGCCTCTGGAATCGCGCTCCTGCCCTCTTTGCTGGTCTCTTTGCGTTCCGCTACGTGGAGGCTCTGTGACTATAGGGGTTTCAATCTGGGTTGTTGCCACGATGATGTGCACCCCATACCCAACTTTTTGCAGGGCCAATTTTAAAGAGTCCTGATTCACCTGCAGGTCCATCAGATTTTTTGCCGCCTGGGTCAAATTTTGGAAGGAAAGATTAAATTCGCCGCGGGCACTGTCAAAGCTTGTCACAACTAATGTAGTCCCTGCAAATAGGGGAGGCTCTTTTAATGTGACCATTGTGTCGGTACGGCCGTTCTGACGCATTTCTTCTACATGACTGACTAGCTGATCGATGATTTTCTGCATATCGACAGGGGGAATTTCTTTTTCGCCGGAAGCTCGTTCCACAATGTTTACCTGATTTACCGCAAGTGCGGCATTGAAATACGAGGTATCGGGTTTATTTTCCCCTTTGCCAAACCCTAAACCTCCTTCTGCATCTCCGCCGCCACCTGACTGTTTATGCTTTTCGCCTACAGCAGTAAAAGCAGCGGGATTCCTGTCGTCTAATTTTGGTTTTTTCCCTTTTCTGGCTATTTCGTCAATATCTGCTCCCGCATCGGTATCTGCGTCTTCTTCAGACACATTGCTTAATGCCTCATCTTCGGGATCTTTTTTCTTTGCTGAGCCTTTGCTGAATAATCCAAATGGCGATTCTGCTTTTTTTGGAGAAGCAGTGCCTTTCGTATCGGCTAAATTAAATAAGGACAATTTTGATTTAGGGGCAACATTTTCCGGATTATAGTATGTCTCAGCCTCTTCTTCCCCCTGAACAATTTCGGTCTGACGCGAATCTAAATCGAGATCATCGACAACTCCCCTTCCCTCTTCTTCGCCCGAAGTATCGTTTAATATCTTCTTAAAGTCTTTGTTTGATTTTGGGGTTGCTGCAGGGCGCGATTTTTCTGCTGGTCGATTAACTCCGGTATTTCTGTTGGAATTGTTAACTGGTTGTGTAGAATCTCCCATAAATACCTCACTCTACTTTTTTTTTAAACCGACGCGTCAAAAACGACACAGATCCAAGTTCATCCTGCTCCCGCCCTTCCTGTATTTCCAGCTCTTTGCGCATCTCCCTTGTCCAGTCTTTGCGATGTTCGATCAATTTGTCGACTTCCTGTTTTTTTCGCCTCAGGTCTTCTCTTGCTTCATTGACCTTTTCCTCAGCTCCATCTACTACCTTCTGCTGCTCAAGCACCATTATGACGACAAA
>JABDCW010000092.1 GCA_013287905.1 Chlamydiota bacterium
AGGTATTGCTACTGGTGGCAAAGCAATTGCAAATTTTGCTTCAAGAGAATTGACGGGAACTGTCGTTAATGTTACAAAGACAGCTCTTGAAACCAAAGTTACCCGAAGTTATACTTGGTTTAGTTCCTTCTGTGTGAACCGCAGTGCCACGAACCAAGTTGCCCAAAGGACTTTTCAGATTGCTGAGGGTGGGGTTGCGAAGCAGGGGATGCAACTTTGCAAGCAAAATCCTAGTAATAAAATTTCACAAGTTGAAGGAAAACTTAGTGAATGGTTGGGAAAAGAAACTAAAATGGTCAAAAATAAAGCTGGTGATCCAGTCTTTCTTTCTAAAGATACGGAAAGAAGGGTAAGGTTTGATTTTAGTAATCCTCATGGTGATAGACCTCATATGCATATAGAGATAAAAATAAATTCTAAATGGAAGGATGCAACAAGCCAACACCGAATATATCCTTTTGAGGGTTGATTTATGAGTTATTTAAAATATTTATACAAAAATGATTCTTTAAAGCTTGTTATAGAAGAAGATCTTGTAGGATTTTACTTAATTGTTTATAACGATCCCCAATCAGAAATATCTAGTGAGGATTACTTAGTTGATTCTTTGGAAGAAGCTTTTCAAGAAGCTAAAGAAAAATTTGGCATTTCAAGTAAACAGTGGAAGCAAAAAAGCTAAGGATCAATAAAATCATCAGGAAACAGGTACTGTAGTGATTCGCAATCCAAAAGCTATTGATGGAGGAACAGCTTTTCAACCCTTAGAGGGTATAGAATATTTTAATAAAAGGCTATGGTAGATGGGAGAACAAAAAATGATTAAATTATCGTTTGATGACTTTTTCTCTTTATTAAATATAATCAATGAAGTTTGCCATGGAATCAATGTACGCAATTTTAAGGAAACTATCGGTGATGAACGCAAAACCGTTGTTGATTTCTTAGATAAAATCTCAAATAAAGATCAAAACAATGAAATTATCATATGTGTAAGTGACTTTGAACAACAATTTTTGAAAAAATCTTTTGAAAGAGTATTACGAGAAATAGAGGAATGGGAGTTTCAAACAAGAATAGGAGTTGACAGATCGGAAGCCCGTGCAATTATGGAAAAAATAGTTAAAGCATAATGAATTAAGCACTATTTTTGCGAACGGGTCGGAATTAAGTCTCGGCGCAATGTTAGCGATGCTATGTGAGGGAGCTGGCGACTAAAGATACTTAAGGCTGGGATGCAATGTAAAAGATTACTCATGCCCAAAGGGCATTTTCTTTAAATAGCTTAAGTCCGAAGTGCTTGTGAGCTTGCGAACAAGCACGAAGGGCTTAAGTAAGAATAAAACAATTCCAGAGGCCTCGCAAGGCCGACTCAAAAAAAGACTCAAGCCCTTTGCAGTAATGACCGATTCATCATTCCCAGAGATATTTTTCATCATACCTTATTTTATATCCATTTAAAAATCTTAAATATTCCTCCTGAAAAGACACAACCTTATGATGTTCCTTTTGGTTGGAAATATAATCCATCACTTTTTGAAGCTCTAATTGCCCGATTGAAAAGACCCTGTAGTCAGATTGTCAGACGAAATCTTTTAAGTCTTTGTGTTAGTGACGTTAGCGCGAATCGGCCTTGCGAGGCCTCTGGAATTGTTCCATTCTTACTTAAGCCCTTCGTGCTTGTTCGTAAGCTCACAAGCACTTCGGACTTAAGCTATTTAAAGAAAATGCCCTTTGGGCATGAGTAATCTTTTACAATGCATATCTGATTTCTTTATTATCACTAATTTCGTTAGTGTTTTTCAAAAAAATTATCAAGTTTATGTATACCGAACGTGTTTCAAAATTTGGATTTGGGCTGATGCGAAAGCTCAAATTTTGAAACACGTTCGGTATATTTCTATTGCATCAGCTTAGCCAAGGAGGATAAAATGCAACCAGCCCAAGGAGGATAAAATGCAACCAGCCTATGTTTTTAGCCAAGCAAATGAATATCAAAATGAACACTACTATGCCTTTATCCCTGCCAGTTCTGCCAATTCACAAAAAGAGTTCGCCACCTGGGAACACAATCAGGTAGTGATTCCTGCTATTAAGGCAGGTTTATTATTTACACATATTTTAAAACCAGAAATAGGCAAACCCGTAAAATGGGGGGATAGTTCTTTTGTTTCTCTCAAAAAAATGAAGCAATTAAAGCCGATAGGGAAATTTAATATACAGGGTTTTTTTAACGTAAATTACACCACTTATCAGAGGAGTAAAGATACTCTTGCATCAAGGGAGGAGTTAAAAAATTTAAAATTAGATATAGACACCACCTTTCAGCCATTAAGTGAGCAGGAACAAGCCATGTCTGCCTGGGACTTAATTCAGTCTGAATATCATGCGTATCACAGAAAAAATGTGTATGTTGTACTTAATCCTGCATATTAACTTAAGGCATGTCATACCGAACGTGATTCAAAAATTGGTTTTTGACAGCGTCGGCTTTGCATCATGCAAAAGAGTCGGCCCTTTGGGCCTTGCTGTTTCCTCCATTCTTACTTAAGCCCTTCGTGCTTGTTCGCAAGCTCACAAGCACTTCGGACTTAAGCTATTTAAAGAAAATGCCCTTTGGGCATGAGTAATCTTTTACATTGCCTCGACTTTAGCATTTTTTTCCGTCACATTGGCTTAAGGATCAGCTTAATCATCTTTCTTTTTGTAGCCCGTAGCTAAGCGAAGCGCAAGCTTA
>JABDCW010000093.1 GCA_013287905.1 Chlamydiota bacterium
AGTATCTTGTCTTGACCATATCTATCTTTCAAAGGGAAATACCTTAAAGTCTTCGGCAATATATACGTTCGGAAAAATTGCCTTAGCTTCCTTTTCAAATCCGTCTAAAGTCTGGTAACGCGCTGAAAAATGGGTCAGGATTAATTTCTTTACCCCTGCCTCACAGGCCAAACTCGCGGCTTGTTTGGCTGTCATGTGATGGTGGTGGTATGCCAAATCCCGATGTTCATCCAGATAGGTGCTTTCACATAAAAGGACTTTGGCATTTTTTGCCAATTTTAATGCATTGGCACAAGGCCTCGTATCGATCACGACAGCAATGCTATCTCCCTTTCGGATTTCACTGACATCATCCAGACGGAAGTGTTTCCCTTGGGTTGTGACTTCCCCTTTTTCTATCAGTTCCCGGATAAGCATTCCATGAATGCCCCGTTCATGCAGGGCTGTCCGGTCGAACTTTCTCGTATTTGGTTCTGTAATCCGCCATCCGATATTATCGATTCCATGGTCCAGGAAAGCAGCTTCAATGCAAAATAGACCATCGTCATGTACAACACCATCTTCTGTGACCGGGTGTTCGATGACGCGGATTGTCTCATGGTAAACTGTCCCGTAACGCAATCTGTCGAAATATTTTTTTCCGCTTGCCGGGTAATAGCAGTGGACAGGGTGGGTGATTTTATCGAGATTTAAACGCATCAGGATCGAGCCTAGCCCCAGACAGTGATCTCCATGAAAATGAGAAATAAAGATACGCGATATCACAGGCGGGGCTACATTGGCAAAAATAAATTGCCGCTGAGTCCCTTCTCCGGGATCAAAGAGCAGACCCTCATTATTCCATCTGCAAAGATAGGCTCCGTGATTGCGAAAACGGGTTGGCTGCTGACTTGAGCAACCTAAAATAATGAAATCTCTAACGCTCATCGGAATGACTTTTTGATTGTTTGGAAAAATAGGGAAGCAATCCTAAAAGGGCGCCTGAAATAGCGCCCGAAAGATGAGCTGTATTGGCTATTCCCGGCGATATAGAAATATGTTGATAATTTTCTAAATAGAAAGAACCCGTTTGGATCAATGCCATTGCGAGAATGAAGGTCATCATAAAATAAAAAGTCGAGGAATCGAGAGGGTAATGTTCCTTTGGGGCAATCCATTGCCTGACTTTGATAAATGTGAGCATAGCACAAAGAACCCCGGAAAATCCGAGGAAATTTGGTCCGCTCATAAGATATTGAGCTGTCGATGAAAAGATTGCGGTAAGAACAATAAAGATTAAGTAGCGTTTAATTCCCAGACGCTGTTCGATCTGTTTTCCCAGTACAAATAACCAAAGCATATTAAAAAGAAGGTGCAGAATATCATTGTGAAGGAAGGCAGGAGTGAGTAAACGCCAAAATTCCCCCTGTCTGATTTTTTCAAACATAGGGGCATTGATCTTCAGGGTGTCTGTTTTCAACTGCTCATAAAATCCCTGCCAATAGGGAGTGGTAAAAAATGTGTTGATTAATTTTTTCCCTTCCGGCGGTAATGTTTCCGGGGTCATAAGCCGCAAGATCCCGTAGGAATTTTCCAGGTCATTTACGATCGTATAGGCATAAGGGTAGTCATAAAGGGTATCTTTTTTCAGTTGGGATGCAAAAAGGGGAGTCGGAGGTAAATATTCGGGATAATCTGTTACCTCAGGTTCTGATAACGTATCGATCATGAACAGGATGCAGCAGATTAAAACGAGATAGAAGGTCCCTTTAGATCTTTGGAAGGGATCTTTTGTGTAAAAAAGGTGTGTTTTGTCAGGTCCATTTTTTTCCGGCTGATCGCCTGTTAAAATTTCAGTCGGCATGATCACTTTAGATTCTGGTTCCTTTAGAAAAGTGGCGGGGTAGGAGTTTTTATTCGTTCCATCAAGACCTAGCGATTCGAGATGACGGGTCGCATCTTCAATAAGGTCTTCATCATAGATCCAAATGTTATACTCAATGCTGCCATAGTCCGGACTTCCCCAATCGCGATTTACACTCTTTTCTAAATGGTTGTCGATCCCTTTAAGAGTAAGAAAATCAGAGTATTGCTTTGCTTTTTCAGCATTGCGTAGAGTACAAACGGTGCGCATATTATCCTTAAGAATCCAGGGATTTAATTTTTTTAATGATCTCTGTCGTTGAAAGACCAGGAACGAGGTTTACAATATGAATGGTGCCGCCATGCTCCTTAACTGTACTAGCTTCAATGCAATCATGTCCATATTCTGCTCCATTCACATGCACATTGGGCTCGATTTCAGATAAGATCCTGCGGGGATCCGTTTCATCGAACCAGGTGACATAGCTGACAAACTCAAGAGCGGCCATCATCTGGAGCCGATACATCAATGGAACGATGGGGCGCTGTTTGCTTTTATAGCGTTGAATGGATGAGTCGCTGTTGAGCGCAACAATAAGGACGTCTCCCATTTGAGAGGCTTCCTGAATGATGTGCAAATGACCGGCATGCATTAAATCGAAAGAACCGTTTAATGTAGCAATTGTTTTGCCGGCTTGCCTGATGGCCGATACCTTGGCTTTTAGATCCTGCGGTTCGATGAGTTTGCGCCGAAACCTTACGTTCCATGGTGTTGTCATATTTTTATAATCTCTTTTAAGTTTCTTTGTTATTGTAAGAGTTTCCGATAAAGATTTCAATAGGAAACAGGGGAGATTGGCCCTTGCCCCTG